>CAMXBB010000030.1 GCA_947179265.1 uncultured Bacillota bacterium | reverse complement strand
TGATAATATTAAAGATATAGCATTAAATGATGTAACACTATCATATGATAATAATCTTAATGAAACTATTCGTGAGTATGTTAATGATACATCATCAATAATGTCATTAGGAGTAGCTGATATTGACATAACATGTCAAGGGACAGGTGCTACTAAAGATAAGGATGAGGCTTTAGCTAACGAAAATATAAGATTAGATGTTTATTTTTCTTGGACTTTAGATGGAGAAAGAATGGACTCATTATTACTTAATAAAAATGAGAAAGTGTACATTCATATAAATAATAGATATATAGGTGAAGAATATCCAATGAATGATGTAGAATGTCAATATAATATAAGAACGTAGGCAGAATTTGACATTTGTGACAAAATATATTAGAATATGCCACATAAGTTTGCAGGTATTGTCTAAAAATACGGAAAAACTATAAAAAAGGGAGTGTTGATATGAAAGAAATAAAGAATTTAAAAGTAAGGCTAGCTGCAATAGCATTAGCAGCAACAATGGCATTTACTGTAATGCCAAGTGTAGCATATGCAACAGAGAATTCAGATGATGAAGAAATATTATATGAAGAAACAGATGATAACTATACACAAGAGGATATACCGCCAGTAGAAGTACCAGAAGGAACTCCATACGATGAAGTACATCCAGAAGAAACAGAAACACCAACAGAGACAGAAACACCAACAGAAGAACCAACAGGATCAGATGAAAAGAGAGATAATGGACCAGATGAATTTATCGATGCAGATAACTGGTCACCAGAAACAGACATCGATCCAGATGCTGGATTAATAATTCCGGATTATGTTGTAACTGAATGGGAAAGAAAACATCCTAATACACCACAAGATCCAGAGGATCCATATACACCTCATACACCACAAGATCCAGAGGGTCCAAAGACACCTGATACACCAACAAATGATACGCCAACAAACGATACACCAACTAATGACACACCAACAAATGATACACCACAAGATCCAGAGGATCCAAAAGAAGATACACCAATATCTATACCAAAAACAGCAGACAACTATGTTAGATTTATAGCAGGTGGTGCTGGAAGTTATATGATATTATTCCTTGCTAAAAAAATAGCTGAAACGATTTCTGAAGTTCGTGGATTTTATAAAGAAAATAGAGGAGTAGAAGTATCTGATGATGCTCAAAAGGTTGTAGCTTCTAAGAAAAAAGGAAAAAAACAAAGAAAAACTAAGAAATTGAGATAATCAATTTCTTTTTTGCTTTAAGGTACTTTATTTGACAAAATAGAAAAAAAGTATTATAATATGCCGCATAAGTTTGAAGGTATGTCGAAAGTTTCGAACGACTGAAGAATTTAGAGGGGGAAAATATGGAAAATTACACAGGGAGAAAAAGGAAAAATCGTATTATAAGAAATACTGCTTTGACGATAACACCTGCGCTAATTGCTTTAGTGATGACGGGGCGTTTTGTATTAACAACTTTTGAAGATGATATTCGCAATTGGAAATTAAACGATAAATTAAGTGATATGGTTGTTTCTGAAACAGTGGAACCAGAAAAAGAAAATGATATTCCAATTGTTGTTACAGTTATTCCAAGCGATGAAGAACCTGTAGAAATGGTTGAACCAGTTGAAGAAAAGCCATTTGAAAGAATTTCAAGTGAGTTATTTGATAGTGATTATCCGATACCAGAAATTGATTTTGAAACATTAAATAGTATAAATCCTGATGTACAAGGATGGATAAGAATTGATGGAACTAAAATTGATTTTCCATTACTACAAG
Source organism: uncultured Bacillota bacterium (assembly GCA_947179265.1). GTDB lineage: Bacteria > Bacillota_I > Bacilli_A > RF39 > UBA660 > CAG-582. The sequence goes on along the minus strand of CAMXBB010000030.1, from coordinate 7,919 downwards.
GAGAAGATAATCAATTTTATTTAAAGCATGATATTGAGAACAATAGTAATAAAAATGGTTCTATATTCTTGGATTGTCGTAGTAATTCGTTAGATTGTGAAATGTCTGATTTAAGTGATGTTTCTTATATCTATGGACATCATATGTCGAGTGGAGCAATGTTTGCATCACTATGTAATTTTAAAGAACAAGCATTTTTAGATGAGCATCCATTCGGAATTATTAAAACTGAAGATGGTGATATCTATAAATTAGATTTCTTTGCAGGAATGGTAGTTAGTGGTGAAGATGATTCAGTAATCTATACTCCAGGTTTTGCAGATGAAGAAGAGTTTCAAGCATATTATGATAGTGTAAGAGATCGAGCAATGGTATCAAGTGATATTGATTTACAATTGGGAGACAAAGTAATTGCATTGGTTACTTGTTCATATGAAACAAAAAATTCAAGATTTGTTCTATATGCAAGAATGACTAAGCAATTAGAAAAAGTAAACGAACAAACAAATAATAATGAGAGAGGAAATGTAGTATATACATTAAATTAGAGAGGGAATGATTGATATGAAAGAAATAAAGAATTTAAAAGTAAGGCTAGCTGCAATAGCATTAGCAGCAACAATGGCATTTACTGTAATGCCAAGTGTAGCATATGCAACAGAGAATTCAGATGATGAAGAAATATTATATGAAGAAACAGATGATAACTATACACAAGAGGATATACCGCCAGTAGAAGTACCAGAAGGAACTCCATACGATGAAGTACATCCAGAAGAAACAGAAACACCAACAGAGACAGAAACACCAACAGAAGAACCAACAGGATCAGATGAAAAGAGAGATAATGGACCAGATGAATTTATCGATGCAGATAACTGGTCACCAGAAACAGACATCGATCCAGATGCTGGATTAATAATTCCAGATTATGTTGTAACTGAATGGGAAAGAAAACATCCAAATACACCAACACCAGATCCAGAGCCAACTCCGACTCCAACACCAACGCCAACACCAACACCGGATCCAGAACCAACACCAACGCCAACACCAGATCCAGATCCAATTCCAAAAACAGCAGATAATTATGGTAGATTTGCGTTTGGTGGAGCAGCAACAATGGGACTAGTATTTGCATTAAAGAAAATATCAGACATAGTTAGTGGATCTTTCAAATTTGTAAAAGAAACTGATGGATTAGATATAGCTACTGGTGCTCAAAAGGTTGTAGCTTCTAAGAAAAAAGGTAATAATAAAAGTAAGAAATTGAGATAATCAATTTCTTTTTTTTATTTGCTTTCATATATTTTAGTGTAAAAGTTGTAAATATATTTGTATAATCTTTTTGTAATAAATCTCTTATGTAGTATAATAACTTATAGGTGGTGAACAATATGCTAATATTAGCAAAATCCATTTTAGGATTAACACTTGGTTTTGTTTTAGCTATCATCTTAGGACTTATGTTGGTCCCTTTATTGAAGAGACTTAAAGTAGGTCAAAGTGTAAGTAAAACATTGAATGAACGTCATTTAAAGAAGGAAGGAACACCAACTATAGGTGGTTTAATATTTATAATTCCACCAGTAATTGCGATGCTGGCGTTAGCCCTCAAGGGAAGTATTGAAATTACTTCATCATTAATAATTGTAATATTTGTATTTTTAGCTTATGGCTTATTAGGCTTTATTGATGATTTTCTAAAGATTAAATATCGGAATAATGGTGGATTATCAATTATCGTAAAATTTATTGCTCAAGTATTAATAGCTCTTGTCTTCTATACAATCTATAAATATAATGGTGGGACAACAATTTTAGAAGTATCTTTGATTAATTTTAAGGTTGATTTAGGATGGTTCTATGGAATATTTATCTTATTCTTATTGGTTGGAACTACAAATGCTGTTAATATTTCTGATGGATTAGATGGTCTATGTGGTGGTTTATGTGTAATGGCATTTCTAGCATATGGAGTTATATCATGGGGTAGTGACTGGATTGTTGGTCATGATGGAATGGCGATATTTTCCTTTGTATTAGTAGGTAGTATTTTAGGATTCTTGTTATTTAATACTCATCCCGCAAGAATTTTTATGGGAGATACTGGATCACTTGCATTAGGTGGTGCTCTAGCAAGTATTGCAATATTAACTCACCATGAGATATCACTTGCATTAATCGGTGGAGTATTTGTAATTGAAACTATTTCTAGTTTTGTTCAAATAATTGCTATAAGAAAATTTAATAAAAAAATATTCTTAAAAGCTCCTTTACATCATCATTTCGAAGAATTGGGATGGTTAGAGGTTGATATTGTAAAGATATTTTGGGTTGCTGGCTTTTTACTAGCAATGTTTGGAGTAGTATATGGAGTTTGGTTATAAACTCCTTTTTATTTGCTTTTTTTTAAGAAGATGATATAATACATAAGCGAAGAAATGAGGCACAAAGAAATGTTAATAAATAAGAATAAAAAAGCAATTTTGTCTCTAATATTATCTTTAATTATTCCGCTTTCTGCATGTACATCAAAGAGTAATGATAGAGGAAGTGATACTCCAGTAGCTATCGAATCTAGCATTGATGAAGATTTAAAATTTGATAAATCTTATGCTGAAAAGAAAGATAGATTATTTGCATTATCTTTCTTTAGAGATTATTTAGATTCGATATATGTTGAATATCCTTTAATAGATCATTACTTGAGTGATGAAGAGATTGATAATCTTATTTCATCAGCTAATACAAGAACTAGATGTTTAAAAACATATAGTAAAGATGTTGGTGCTATTATCGATAAAATAAAAGCAAATTCAGAAGAATTCTTAAAGAATAATCCGAAATATATGTCAGCTTTTTCAACAGATCATGTAATTTATGGTGAAAATGAGGTTTTTGAAAGAGCATTATGGCAATATTTACCTATTATGATGAATGAGACTAATAATTTAAATGAAGATATTCATCGTCTTGAAGATTTAGTAATAGTCTTTGGTGAGGGATCAGGTATATATGATGAAGATGATGGAACTTTAAATGATACAATACTTGGATACTATGACCCTAGAATTAACCTAATGGTTATAGATCCTTTTAATATTAGAATTCTAGCAGAATATAAGGAAACAGAAAGTGATCGTGATAAATTCTATGACTTAATGCTTTCAACACTAATGCATGAATTTAATCATGTCCGTCAAAATCCTTGTGCTTGTCGAATAGAACAAAACGAAACCATTTTGAGTTCTATAAAGTATGATACTTTATACTCATCAAGCTTAACAGAATCATCAGCAGAATCAGAATTATATAATCTAGATACTTATCCTTATAACGAGTATAAAACAAGTTCTGATTATAGTTACTCAAATGAAAGAAATGAGGAAGCAATAATCTTTTTAATGGCATTATTTAATGAAAATGCATTGATAGATGATTATTATGATGCTGTATTTGATACTGATTATAGTACTCTTTATAACTTTTTAAGTTTAACTCATAGAGATGATATAAGAAGATTTTATAATGTTTTATATACAATGGATGCTATTTGTTTAAGAAATGATTTAGTATTAAATGTATATAGCGAAGAAGAAAGAGAAATTAAGACATTATCTGATTTCCGAACAGACTTGGGATATGGGTTCTTAATAGATTTATATCGATTTGTTTTGAATAGGATGAGTACATATACTTACAATCATCCCGATTTATCTTTAGAAGATAATCTAGTTCTTTTAAGTACAATTCAGGATATTTTATGTGATCCATATTTTACAGCTGGTGATAAAGATAGTTTAAGTTATCAAACTCTTAGAGATAACTTAACAAATATGGATTACGCATATAAGACATTCTTATGTGATTTCTATTCTGTAGAGATGGAAGATATACAAAAACAAGCTGATAAAATATTAACTTATGAATTATGTTTGGATGATATGGCTAATAATAAAGATACTAGTTTTAGAAGCTATAGTAAAAAGAGCGAAGCATTATTACAAAGATTTCCAATATTAAAAGCAATTTTAATGAATAGAAATCTCATGCATATAAATTATGAAAATGTCCTAGCAGATAATAAATTAAAAATTACATTAGATTAAGTAAGAAGAGATATGTCTTCTTTTTTTATTTTCGAATATAATTTACTATGAAAAGAAAAAGAATAATAACATTAATAACTTTATTTTTGACATTATTTGGTGTTTTGATGATCTATTCGGCATCATATATATGGGCTGAATATAAATTTAATAATCCATATAAATTTGTCGTTCATCAAAGTATATTTGCAGCTGTTGGAATAGTACTTATGTATATTACTAGTAAAATAGATTATCGAAAATATTATAAATATGCTAATCAGATATTACTAATCTGTGCTATTCTTTTAATATTAGTTTTAATACCAGGAATAGGGGTTATTAGAAATGGATCAAGAAGTTGGTTTGGAATAGGCTCTTTTGGTATTCAACCTAGTGAAATATCCAAATTAGGACTTATTATATTTGTCTCTAAATATCTATCTAAACACCAAGATGATATGAAACATATATTAGGATATTCAGCACCAATATTAGCACTAGTTTTTATCTTTTTTGCTCTTATCCTACTTGAACCCGATTTTGGTACTGGAGCTATTATTGTATTATCACTTGTAGCATTAATCTTTACATCAAAGATAAAAGTATCTTTCTTTGTAAAATTAGGCTTTTTAGGTATCCTTGGTGTTGTTGGTTTAATAATTGCTGCTCCATATCGTATGGCTAGAATATTAGCATATTTGAATCCATGGAGTGATCCATTAGGAAGTGGATTTCAAATTATTCAAAGCTTATATGCTATTGGACCTGGTGGATTATTTGGATTAGGATTAGGAAATTCAATTCAAAAACATTTCTATCTTCCTGAACCGCAAACTGATTTTATTTTCGCTATTATATCTGAAGAGTTGGGGATTATTGGAATAATAATCTTAACAGTGTGTTATATTATATTATTTTATAATGTTATATGTGTAAGTTTATCTACTGAAGATTTATTTGGTAAATATTTATCATTTGGATTATTTATTGAAATTATTTTACAAACCTTATTAAATATCTTGGTTGTAGTTGGGCTTATTCCTGTTACAGGAGTAACTTTACCATTTATTTCCTATGGAGGTTCAAGTTTACTTATAACATTATGTTGTATGGGAATTATCATTAATATTAGTGATTCAAAATGAAAAGGAACTAAATTTTAATTATTAGTTCCTTTTATAGTATTTAATACATGATTTATTTCGATTTGAACAGCTTCAGTATAAATCTTAGGATCATCTACATAATTGATTGTTATATTATAGTATTTGTCATTTAACATGAAGAGATAACTATATGAATCATCTTTAGCAAAAGTTTTTACTAATAGCTCATTAAGTTTATAATCCAAACATTCATTGCCATTTATCAAATCATTATATTCATTAGAATTTATTATCATAAAGTCGATAAAGATATTAGTGTTATTTTTGTATGCTATAGCATTTTCTTTTTGAATAAAAAGATCAGTAGAATATTCTAATGTAATATCATTAAATTTAAATTTCTTTAAATTATTTTTTTCAGTTACCTTAGTAGGGATACTTGTAACGGGAAGGGGAGTTTCCTCTTTATTTCCGTTTATTAAATAGATTAATACGATTCCGATACAAAGAAATATCAAAAGCATGATTACGATTATCAATTTAGATTTTTTTTCTTCTTTTTTACTTAATTTTCTAACCACACTAGATAAATCGATAGTTGCATCATTATCAAACCCACATTTTGGACAAATATGGTCGCCATCTTTTAGGGAACTATTACATTTGTTACAATACATTCTATCACTACCTATCTTACTAATATTATATCTTATAATATTATTTTTTATCAATATGGTTATACTATAAAATATAATAATTGAAAGATATAAAAACGTATAGTATAAGTTTGTTATTGTTTACTATGTGAAGAAAAAATGTTATTATTTTAATATAGGATGTGAAGGGTATGAAAAAAAGGATATTTAATTTACTATCTTTATTTGTTTTTATATTGATTATAGGAATGTTTCAACCTTCAATCTTGGGGTCTATTGACGAACCTAAGACTTTTACTAATTATATAATAAATAATAATTTTTATGATCCAAATCCAGGATTTGATGATAATCAAAATTCAGATCACTCTTCATCTTCAAACTCTACAACAGATTCAAGTAATGAAAGTAAGGAACCTGATGTTAGATTGAGTAGTATATCAGTTGGAGGATTTCCCGTTAAATATGAGTATGGATTCTATATGGTGACGGTTAATCCTGAAACAGAGTCGGTTGAAGTTATGGCTGAAGGTCCAGATCATACTTCGGTAACAGGTGTTGGAGAAAAAACTCTACAAGTAGGTAAAAATACAATAGAGCTTAGCGTAAACACTATAGATAGTGGGACAATCATATTTCCTTTATATATTATGAGGCCAGATCCTAATAAGCAAGTTAATACAGGATTAAGATCATTGAGAGTAGTAGGATATGAGTTTGAATTTGATGAGAATACAAAAGAATATACGATTACAGTTCCATTTGATTGTAACGAAGTATATATTGAATATGAAACTTTTGATAATGATGTAACTGTTGATGGTGCTGGAGCTGTCGGACTTCCTGAAAATACAAATGAGTTTGTTATTAATGTTTCTTATGGTAATGTAGCTACTAATGAGTATAAGATAACTATTAAGAAGAGTTATTTATCAGCTATCTTGATTGCTGTTATTGTTGTCCTAGTTATTGTTGTTATAGTGGTATTGGTATATTATTTTAATGAGAAGAAAATGAATGAATTAATGATTAAGAGTGCTAAAAATAAAGCGATTGCGGATGCTAATAGAGCCGGAAACCCTAATGATTCTCAAACGTTTGGTGGTAAAAGTATTATCAAGCCAGTTGGAAATGTGATGCCAACTCCAGTACAAAGTTCTAAAGATCCAGCTCCAAATCAAGGTTTACCAGCTAATCCAGTAGTTGCTTCAGGGACACAACCAATTGCCCAACCGCAACCTATTCAACAAATACAACCAGTAGTTCAACAAACGGCAGCTCAAATGCAACCAGTTGTCCAATCACAATCAGCTGTTCCTATGCAACCAGGAGTTCAACAAACAGCTGCTCAGATGCAACCAGTTATACAACCACAAGCTATGGAAAATCCTGTTATTCAAGCTGTAGCGCCAGTTGCACCTGTAAATAATGAAGCTCCTGCAGTAGCAAGTACTCAAATAGCATCAGTAACACCGCCTACTGCACCGCAAGTGAAAGTTATAAAGAAGATTATCATGCCTCCTAATGCTGGACAACCAAATGCTGTACCAGTAGCTGTAAATCCAGTGGATAACCCTAATAATCCCGGAAATACTACAGGCATGCAATAAAAATATGTAAAAACTGATTTATTATCAGTTTTTTACATGTTATAATTTAGGTATAGTAGGTGATAAAATGCAACTTGTTTTATTAGTTTTATTGATTCCTTTATGTTCTATGGGATTTTTTGTTTATTTAAACGCTTTAATGAATTATGCTTTTAATAATATAATAGATGTTCCTTTATTTTCTGGAGGAATCGTTGTATCTCTTATATTAGGTTTTATTATATTTCATATGTTTGGTAATGCTCGAATTTTATCTGCTAATAAATTAAATTATGAAGATAAGATAGTACCATATTTTAGTTATTATAGTTTTATAATATTAGCATTGTTTGGTTTATCTTTAATTTTAAATTCGATATTTAATGTGATGAATATCTTTATTATGGGAATTGGTATATTTATTATTTTAGTTTATGTATATATTACTTTCTTTTATATATTTAAGTATGATTC
>CAMXBB010000029.1 GCA_947179265.1 uncultured Bacillota bacterium | reverse complement strand
ATCTTATGTATTTCTATTGGATAATCAATAACAACATCAGCATTAGTACTTCCCTTAGTTGTACTAGCTTTTACCATAAAATGCAAATCATCTAAATTATTCAATACTTGATCAGAGAAGAAATAATCTTGAAGACTTGATTCAAAGAAATTCCATGCACTCATCTCATCAATTATAGTTTTTAAACTACTTGCATTGTCAAGCTCTCTACTTCTAGTTGCAAATGATAGATATTCATCCTTCCCAGTTTTAATATAATACCCTATTTCAAAATTATATATCTCCTTATCTTCACCAAGATAAGCAGCTGGAGCAGCATAAAAATAATTCATATCGTTATTAGTAAATATATGAAGATTTGCGATTTGAAGATTATCACTATCAAGCTCTCCTGTATAGATAGCAACTTTGCTATTCATATTGAATAGGAAAAATAATTGAACTACACATACAATAATCAAAGCAATGATTATTGGTAAAGGTTTATTAATAAAGCTCTTTATAGTTTCTAATTTTGAATTATTTTCACTTTCCTCTTCAACTTTTACATTCTTTTTTTTAATCTTTTTTGTCGTCTTTTCCATCTTGATCCTCCTGAGTTACAAATGATATAGGTTCGATATTTTTTAATGTAGCAGTTATAGTAGTATCACTATTAAGGATAGTTCCTACAGGAATATCTGCTCTTTCAACATAACCATATCCTTCTAATACATATTTTACACCAACCAAGTTACAAAAATCAACAAATTCGGCACTACTCCATCCAGTTACATCGGGCATTACGTTTTTAGAGCCATTACTTACTAAAAATACTTTTGATTTTTGGCTTGTCTTAGTATCCCTTTTAGGATATTGAGCTATTACAGTTGTACCATCACCAATAACAATTGAAGAAACTCCAATAGAGTTTAATTTTGCAACACTTGATAGAACATTCTTATTAACATAATTATCAATTGTAACAATCTTAGATGGATCTAAATCACTAGGTCTTTCATCAAAATTACGATATTTTGCCACGCTCTCAACAAGTTTTTTTACAATATTTCCCATTTGTCCTGATGAACCATGGAAATCTTTAACAGCTACATAAATGATATACTCAGGATCATCTTTGGGAAATACTCCAGCAAAGGAACGAATATTAGTATAAGTTCCAACTTGATACTTTCCATCCTCACCAGTATAATCTGCTGTACCTGTTTTACCAATTAAACGCACAGCATCGGTATGGTATCCGTGACCAGTAACTGCTCTATCACTAGAATTTACCGTTTGATCCATAAGTTCTATTATCTTATTTACAGTTGCTGTAGAATAAACCTTTTTAACTTCAGTACGTTTTCCACTATATACTGTTTTACCAGTATTTGGATCAACTATCTTATCGATGATATATGGTTTTAAAACTACACCATCATTAGTAAGAACAGATAAAGCTTGAATCATTTGGATAGGTGTTACAGTTATACCTTGGCCATATGAAGCAGATGCTATCTCTGTAGCATATTGAAAATCAATATTGCCTTTTAATTCTCCTGATAGTTCAATACCTGTGAGATTTCCAAATCCTAAATCATTATAATAATTTCTTAATACTTTTCTACCAACACCCTTTTCACCATAAGTTAAATCAACGGCAGCTGTGTTAGAGGAATAAGTAAAACCAACATCATATGTTATTTTTCCCCAACCAGTTTTATTCCAGTCTCTAATCGTATATTCATCAATCTTTCTTGTACCAGATTGATACAAAGCACTACCATCATACTTTCCTTCCTCCATCGCCGTCATGAAAGAAAATATCTTCATCGTACTACCAGGTTCATAAGTATATGAAGTTAAAGGATTAGTATAGTATTTAATATTAAGTTTATTTAAATCAAATGATGGATAAGTTGAACTTCCAATGATAGATCCTGTCTTAGCATCGGCAACTGTTAGTGTAACCCAATCAGGTGTATAGGTATTAAATTCTTGAACTGCAGTATTTAATAGTAATTGTACATGACTATCTAAAGTTAAATAGACATCATATCCATCTTTAGCTGGGGTAACATAAGCCTCTTTATCAGCCATTTGATATCCATAAGCATCCTTCTGATAAGTAATAGAACCATCCTTACCCTTTAGATAACGATCACAATAGGCTTCAATACCTAATTCACCCATCAAATCACCATCATTTTGTAATTTAGCATATCCAATTACATATGAAGCAAAATCTCCATTAGGATAATTTCTTTTAGAAGTTTTAATAAATTCAATGCCTGGTAAAGATAATTGTTCAATTTCCCTTTTGATATTTTCCGTTAAACCTTTTCCAGCAGGACCAAATTCAGTTTGGTAAGCTTCTTTTTTTAAAAGATTTAAGACATAATCCTTTTCAACTTTAAGAATCTTTGAAAGTTCTGTTGCTGTCAATTCCTTATCAACGACATGCTTAGGATATCTTTCATCAGTAGTTCTTGATTCTGATAAAATAGCAACCAATGTATATGAATTAACATTTTCAGCTAATACATCATTATTTAAATCATAAATATTTCCTCGGGTAGCAGGTAAAGTCTTAGTAGCTATACTTCTATTTCTTGCAAGCTCTGCTATATCAGTACCTTCTACAACATCATTTAAAGATATATAAGCTAATTTAGCAAAAAAAATGCCAAATAAAAGAACAATACATATTATGAAAAGAAAATTTATTCTAATAGTATTGTTCGTATATTTCATTTTGCATAACCTCTCTTAGTCTATTTTATAACTATAATGTTATCATTATTATAATTTAAACCGCTCTCTTTTGCAACATTTTGTATAGTAGATAGACTAGCAAGTTCGTCAACTTGCATTGATAAACCAGAATTAATATTCTCTTGGGTCTCTATTTGTTTCTTAAGTTTTTCTACTTCAATATTAGAACTTGCAAGAGTTGCTGAAGTATAAACAATTATAATTGGAGTTAATACTGTAAATAGCACTATTAAAGCTAATAAAAACTTTTCTCCTTTTCTAAACTTTCTAACAGGACTTGTTGTCTTTTTCATAACTATACCCTCTCTATTATTCTTAATTTTGCACTCTTACTTCTACTATTTTCATTCATTTCCTTATCACTTGGAAGTATCGGCTTTTTATTTACCAGTTTAATCTTAGGCTTATATTCATCAGGGATTATCGGTAAGCCTCTGACTAAATCATTAATTTCACTATTTATTTTAAATGTTTGTTTAACAATTCGATCCTCTAGAGAATGGAATGTTATAACACACATTCTTCCACCACTATTTAATAATTCAATAGCTTGTGGTAGCGCATCTCCTAGGACATCTAATTCTTTATTTACTTCAATACGTATCGCTTGAAATATAACTCTTTCCGGATGTCTAGTTATGGCGTATTTTGTCGGAACACTTCTCTTTATTACATCTACTAGTTCCATCGTAGACGATATTGGTCTAGCTTTAACGATATTCTTAGCTATACTTCTTGAAAATTTTTCTTCAGCATATTTAAAGAATACAAGCGCTAAATCATTTTCACTATAATCATTTACAACATTATATGCACTAAACTTTTGTTCTTTGTTCATTCGCATATCCAATTTAGCATCTTTCATGAATGAAAATCCTCTTTCGGCATCATCTATTTGTGGGGATGAAAAGCCTAAATCAAATAATATACCATCAACTTTAGATATACCTAACTCATTTAATTTTTCAGTTAGATGAACAAAGTTAGAATGAATCAAAGTAAAATTATTACTTACCTTGCTTAATCTTTCTTTAGAAAACTCGATTGCTTCCATATCTTGATCAAAAGCATATAGGTGACCAGTAGTTAGACAGTTTAATATTTTTTCACTGTGTCCACCATATCCTAAAGTACAATCAACATAAATACCATCTAGTTTTATGTTCAAGTTTTCTATACATTCATCAAGTAAAACACTCTTATGCATCAAAATCACCTGTTGTAAATAAATTTTCTGCTATATCAGACAAGTTGTCTTCATTTTCACTAATAAATTTGTCCCAAGATTCCTTGGCCCAAATTTCAAGGCGATCGTTAGCGCCGATTATAACACATTCTTTAATTATATCGGCGTACTCGATCAAAGGGGAGGTAATACAAACTCTACCACTACGGTCTAGTTCGCAATCAGCAGCGCCAGATAAAAGGAATCTTGTGAAATTACGGGCATCCCTATGTGTGAAAGGCAATGTCTTTAGTCGACTTGCAAATTTGTCCCATTCTGCAAGTGAAAAGACGAATAAGCATTTGTCTAGTCCACGAGTTACGATGAATTTCTCGCCAAGTTCATTTCTGAACTTGCTTGGTATGACTAGACGATTCTTTTCATCGATATTATGATGAAACTCACCCATCAACATTGGAACTCCCCACTTTCTTCCACAATCTACCACTGTCTAGATATAATATACTACTTATACCCACAAAATACAACAAAAAAAGGAGTGTTGATTACTCCTTTACATTCTTTACATCATTAGTGTTTTTGATATATTTGTTAATTTATATACTGCTTGAACTATTGATTATTTGTTTAATAGCACTTTGGGATAAATCTATTAAATCAGATATCTCCTTTATAGTTTTACCTTTTTCTTGATATAGTTTTAATATCATTTCTCGCTTTCCTTGTTCAACTCCTGTATCATACATTTCCTTATTTAATGTACTCTCGTAAGCTTCATGATCATAATAATCCACAAATTCTGAATCAGTACCTAGCTTTTCTAAATCTTTCATTACCGCCTCACGCTCCTTATTGTTTTCAGATATTTATTTCTTTAATTCATTACTCTTTTAAACATTCTTTCAAGTTCATATCTCGTAAAAGATATGATTGTTGGTCTTCCATGTGGACAGTTATATGGATTATCACATAACACTAAATCATTAAGTAGGTTTTCTGCCTGCTCTAAAGTTATAGCTTCATTTCCTTTAACACTCATCTTACAAGCCATTGTAGCAGCAATATGATCTTGAAACTTTACTCGGTCAAATAGATACTTACCTTCGATAATAATATCAAATATCTTTCGAACACTTTCGGTTTCTAATCCTTGCCTTAACCAAGTGGGATGTTCCTTTATAATATAGGTATTAACACCAAACTCATCGATCTTAAATCCTAAATCAATTAATATTTGCATGTTCTCTTTAATACGCAAATATTCTGATGAAGACAACTCTATCGTAATTGGTAGTAAAAGAGATGTCGTATAAATTTTATCACTTGCTAAAGCATGTAAAACTTTTTCATAGTTGATTCGTTCTTGAGCAGCATGTTGATCAATCATAAACATACTCTCTTCATTTTGCGCAATAATATACGTTCCCATAACGATACCTACGGGATATAACTCCAACTTTTTAATTAGTTCATTTTCAACAGTTCCGCTTGATTCTTCTTCAACATGTTCTTTAATCTCTTCATAGGAAACATTCTCTTTAAAATCAATTTGGGTTTGTTCAACTGACTCATAAGGAACTTCCTCTTCTCTTACCTCTGGCATAGTTATCTCTTGATAGTAAGTCTTAGGAGTATTTACTTCTATTTCAGGAACTAATAATGCTTTCCTTAGAGCAGCTGCTACTGTGTCCGTAATAAGCTTAGTCAAGACATCTATCTTAGAGAATTTAATATCCTGTTTGGTTGGATGAATATTAACATCGATTAGCGTTGGATCGGTATCAATCTGAATTACAACAACAGGATATTTAATATCTGGTTTAAAGGTAAAATATCCATCATTGATAGCTTTATTAACTTCAATATTTTTTACACATCTTCCATTTACAATCGTATTCATATGATTACGATTACTTTTTAAAATAGCTGGCTTACATATATATCCATGAATATCATAATCGTCACTACTAGCTTTGATTTCAATCATATTTGAACTAACTGAATAACCATATATTTCATGAATCGTTTTTAATAAATCACCATATCCCGAAGTAAACACGATTCTTTTACCATTATTAGTTAAGGTAAAAGAAACATTCGGATGAGAAAGTGCCAACTTTTCAATAAAACTTGTTACATTAGCAAGCTCTGTTGTATCACTCTTTAAATATTTAAGTCTCGCCGGAGTATTATAAAAAAGATCTGATACTTCCATACGTGTACCTATTCTTGAGTCCCCAACTTCATCAGTAATAAGTTTACCTCCATGAATAACGATATGTTTACCTTCATTATCTTTCATACAGGTTTTTAAATCCACTTTGGATACAGATGCAATCGAAGGTAGAGCCTCTCCTCTAAAACCCAAGGTATTTATAAAGAATAAATCATCCTCTTTTAAAAGTTTACTAGTAGCATGTCTTTCAAAAGCTTTTAGAGCATCTACTCCATCCATTCCACTACCATCATCAATTACACAAATACTTTTAAGTCCACTATCTACTAATTCAACAATAATTTTCTTACTTCCAGCATCGATACTATTTTCAACAAGTTCCTTAACAACACTCGATACTCTTTCAACAACCTCACCTGCAGCTATCTTATTGGCAAGGTTATCGCTCATTACTTGAATCTTACTCATATTTTCCACCAAACATACTTGGTCTTATTTCAATATTTTTTAAATCAATATTAGTAGTAATATTTACTGGCTTTTTAATAGTTACAAAACCAATACCATATAAAACGATATCAACATTTTCTTTATCGATTTTAATCGTACTAGTAAGTCCAGGTGCTGCTTTATAATATTTTTTGATGGTCTTCTTACTATTAACATTTGTATAGAATATAATCGGTGTCTTAGCATCAAATTTTAGATAACACTTATCATCAAGTAAAGAAACCGTTTCACATTCTTTCATTTGCATTGAATAAGCTGTAATACTCTTTAATGCTGCATCATGATTTAAAGATTTATTTAAAATAAAACCTGGTGAATCGATTAACATTAAATCTTCACTAAGATTTACTCTGATAAAATCAAGAGTTGTATTAGCTTTAGAATTTACAGTAATCTTTGTCATATTACTCTTAAGAACATCCATTAAATCATTTATTAAAGTTGATTTACCTGAATTAGACAAACCTAAAATATAGGTTTCTTTGATATCATTATCTTTTAAATAATTATAGACACTCTTAGCTCCATGATTACGTTTTCCACCCTTTAAGATAATTGGATCAGTAATCTTATAATATCCTCGCAAATATTCTTCAATACGACTCTTCTTGATATTCTTAGGTAATAATTCACATTTATTAACTACTAAAACTTTTCTCTTTTTAATAGATGAGAAAATCTTTATTATTTCATCATTAATATTTAAATAATCAACTAAGAAGATCACAAAACGAACATCCTTATTTATCTTATTTATAATCTCTTTTACATCCTTAGGAGTACTTACTTCCTTATTTTCACCATAATTAATCATTCTAAAACAACGCATACAATATTTAGCATCATCTAACTTTTTAGGTGGTATATATCCTAGTTTCTCCTTATCATCAGATTGTAGTTTAACTCCACATCCAAAACAAATTTTACTCATAATATCTTCCCCTCTTAAATAAATCCTTTTTGGTTAAATATTTTATAACTAAATTTTCTAATTTACGATTAATCTTTGCAACTGTATATTCATCAGTACTAATCGGATTTACTAAAATAGAGGTAAACTTCATACGATTAGCTCCATATATATCAAAAAATAACTGATCTCCTATACAAGCGATTTCATTATCCTGTAGATTATAAATTTTCATCACTTTTTTATATTTTCTTTTTAAAGGTTTAAATGATAGATAAGCTGAATCAACACATAGTAACTCTTTAAAAGTAGTTACTTCTTTTTTTAAGTTATTACTGAGTATTACTACTCTAAACCCCATATCCTTTAAATCTTCAAATAAATCCTTAACCTTCTTTGAAGGTGAGGAAACCGATTCGGGTTCTAAGGTATTAGATATATCAAATATCAAACACTTTATTCCGCTCTTCTTAAGTAACTTATAATTAACATCATAGACACTTTTAAAATATTTATCTGGTACAAACTTATCAATCAAATTTATCACCTACTTACTCTATATATTATAACAAAAAAAATGGTTCAATTGAACCATTCTTTTTGATTATTATTCTGTTTCTGGCATATTACTTGTTGGATGTTCGAGATCACAAGTACCATTAGCATCCCAAACATCAGCCATTTGCATTACTTGATCAACAAGCAATGGTAAGAAAAATAACAATACCGCATAGATACAACGTTTACCAAAACGTTGAGCAACATTTTTCATATCAGCTCCCCCATCACCCTTAGTTAATGCTTTGATTGCATCAACTGTTGAAAGTCCAATAACAAGTAATGGTGCAACTATTCTTATTATATTTAATGCCCCATGTAAATCACGAGTTACATCTGGGCCTAGTGGACAAGCAGCAAATACATTAATCGAAAATGCAAAAATAAAGACAAATGCACATGCTACATAAGATATTAAAGTGAGTCCTTTTTTCATAATATCACCTACAAGTATTATAATAGATAGCTGTATTATTTACAACATTTTAACGAATATATTTACAAAATAGATAGTATTATTCATTAGGTGATAATGATGTTTATTATAAGCAGTATATTAAATCTTCTTGGACTTTTCCATGGTTCCTATTCTATCAATGTATTCCCAGAACCACTAAGTAAGGATGAAGAAGAAAAATATCTATTAGAAATGAGTAATGGTAATAAAGAAGCTCGAGCCAAATTAATCGAACATAACCTAAGACTTGTCGCTCATATCGTAAAAAAATTTGAAAAGTTTGATAACAATACCGATGATTTAATAAGTATCGGTACTATTGGACTAATAAAAGGTATCGACTCATTTAAAATAGATAAGAATAATCGTCTTACAACCTACGCCGCAAGATGTATTGAAAATGAAATACTCATGTATTTTAGAAGTAATAAAAAAAATAACAACAATGTATCTTTAAACGATTCAATCGGATATGATAAAGAAGGAAACGAAATCAATCTAATCGATGTGATAAAGGATGATGAAGTCGACTTCCTAGAACTTTTACACAATCAAGATAACATTAAATATGTAAACCAAGTATTAGGAATTCTAACTGATCGTGAAAGAGAGATTATCATAAAAAGATATGGCCTTTTAGATAACGATGAACTAACTCAAAAAGAGATAGCTAAAGAGCTTAAAATATCGCGTTCATATGTATCAAGAATCGAAAAACGAGCAATAACCAAATTATATCGTGAATTTAACAAAAATAAAAAAGAGCTTTAGCTCTTAAAGAATTCTTTGATATCAACATTCAATACTTTAGAAAATCTCCATAAAGTACCTAATGAAAAGGTTTGTAAATAACTATTACTTTCAATATTCATAATAAAACCTAATGAATAAGTACTTTGACGAGCTAACTCCTCTTGAGTCATACCTTTCTCTTTTCTTATTCTCTTTAAATTCTTACCAATTAATAAGAATATTTCCTTTTCATCTGTTTCCATCAATAATCACTCCATATTCATGATTATTGTCCCATGATAAATTTAAAATATACCTCACTTATTCGTTGATTTGTTGCTAGCTATAATATACAATATCTATATAAGGATGATTAAAATGGAAAAAAGAGATAATACATGGTGGAACAAATTAAAGTATAAAGATTCTTTAGATTATTACCTAGCTTCTCTATTAAAAAAATATAAATT
>CAMXBB010000028.1 GCA_947179265.1 uncultured Bacillota bacterium | reverse complement strand
TGTTTATACTATTCGTAATGTTTTAAAAGCAATTCATCGCAATAATTCTAATAAAATATATCATAATTATAAACATAAGATTGAGATGAAATATTTTAGAAAAGTTAAGGACATAGATAATAGTGCTTTAGTGGAGATGGATCGCAAGAGATTAGCATCTAAGATATTAGAGTATTCCTATACTAAAGCCAAAGTAATAAGTGATATTATTGAATTTATTATTCCTTGTCTTTTAGGAATTAGTATCTTTATAATTGGAGCGATAAAGGTTAATTATATCTTAGGAATTATATCTTTAGTATCTTTTCTGATTTTATTAGGGATTCGTCATATTTTTTTGATTAAAAGACCAACTGAAGTTATAAGTAATTATAATGATTTACTATGTGATTTTGTTGATAAAGCTTTAACTATAAAGAAACTTAGAATTTCGTCTTTTTGTGAAAAATATTTGGATTCTAATAGAGAAAATGATATGATTGTTTTGAAAAATAATGATTATCGTTTTGATGTTTTGTTTACGACGGGAATAAGTGTTATTTTAGCAATTATTTTAGGATGCACATATTTTATTTTAGATAGTGGAATTGCAATAATTGGTTATCTACTATTCTTTATAGTTGTCTTCTTTAAATTACAAGATTTGTTGTATGAAGTTAATCCAGCTATAATCAATTTTTTTAAAGTTTTTAACTTAAAGAAAGAACTTAATGAGTATTATTTGAAAACGATTAATTATAAGTATATAACTAATTGGAAAAATATTAACATAAACAATGGTGTAGTAAAATATAATGATATTAGTATAAAGGTTCCAAATTTTGAGTTTGTTAAGGGCGATCAAGTGAGTATCATTGGTAAGTCTGGAGAAGGGAAGTCAACTATTCTAAATGTACTAAGTGGTATTGATAAGTTGGACGAAGGAGTTCTTACTATTGATAATCAAGATACCAATGAGATTATCGATGCAGTATATATTTCAAATACAGTTGATTTATTTAATATATCTCTTAGAGATAATTTGCGTTTAGGTGCTAAAATAAGTGATGATGAAATAATATCCTTATTAAAAGAGATTGGACTTAGTGATTGGTATGATTCATTAAGTAATGGCTTAGATACTATTATGGATGAGAAATATGATAAGAACATAAAAAAGGAATTAGCAAGGCTAAATATTATAAGAGGAATTATTTTAGATAAGCAAGTATATCTATTAGATGAACCAGTTGATGATATCGACATGGATATAGAGAAAACGATAGTGGCTATGATAAAAAAATATTTTAAAAAGAAGACTTTTATCATAATTACTGATCGACCTATGTTAACCACAATATGTAAGAAGCATTATTTTATGAAAAAACATACTTTATTGGACAAGGAACCTTTATTATAAAAGGTTCTTTTAATTTTCACATATAAATGTTAGAATTAAAAAGTATGATTATTAGGAAGGGATTTTATGAAAGCAATTTTTAGTATATTAAAAAAATATATATGGTCAATACTAGCAGTAATTTTACTTCTTTTCATTCAAGCTCAATGTGATTTGAAGTTACCAGAATATACATCTAGTATTATCAATGTTGGTATTCAACAAAAAGGTATTGAAAGCGTAATTCCTAATGCTTTAAGTAAGGATAGTTATTTTGCCTTAAGCACTATTATTGGTGATAATAAGCTAGATAATTATTATAGCTTAGAAGAGAAAAATCAGCATGTTAAAGATTATCCATTAAATAAGGATGAGGAAATATATGTAATTAAGGATTTGGATGAACAAGAATTAGCGAGTCTAGAAGCTATTATATTAAAGCCTGAAGTATTTTATATGATGCTTTCTAGTATGGGAAACAAAGATGAGAATGCTTTAAAGGATTCTCATGATGAAAGCATAGATGCAGGCTCTTTGGAAGCATCTATAGATAATATTGATGAATCAATGTTAAAGCAATATGGTGTAAGCTTTATTTTGATTGAATATGCGAAATTAGGTTTTGATATTGAAACGAATCAAATGAATTTCTTGATTAGCACAGGTGTCAAAATGGGAATTCTTGCTCTATTCATTATGACAGTAATAATCGCATCTGTCTTCCTTTCTGGAAGAACTGCTGCAAAGATAGCATATGACTTGAGAGATAGTGTAGTAGAAAAGGTAATGAGTTTTTCTAATAGTGAATTTAATGAGTTTTCTACTTCAAGTTTAATTACTAGAACTACTAATGATATAAGTCAAATACAAAATTTCTTTACGATGTTATTACGTATGGTAATGTATGCTCCAATAATTGGAACTGGAGCCTTATTAAAAGTAATCAATATTGACATGTCATGGGTAATAGCAATTGCATGTGGAGCTATATTAGTTCTTATAATGGTTTTAATGTTTTTTGCTATGCCTAAGTTTAAGATGATTCAAAAGTTAATCGATAGAATAAATCTTGTCGTTAGAGAAACTCTAAATGGACTTCCAGTTATTAGAGCATTTGCTAATGAAGATTTTGAAAAGAAAAAATTTAATAAAGTTAATAAGGATTTAAAAGATGTTAATCTATTTACTCATCGTGTTATGGGACTTATGGATCCATTCATGACTTTTATTATGAATGGTACTATCGTTCTTATTATGTGGATAGGTGCTGAAAGAATCGATATTGGAACGATGCAAGTCGGTACACTTACAGCTTTAATATCTTATACGATGCAAATAATTATGTCTTTCTTGATGTTATCAATGTTATCAATTATGGCTCCACGTGCGATCATTGCAATTAAGCGTGTAAGAGAAGTATTAGATAAAAAGATATCAGTAAGTAATTGTGAAGATCCTAAGAATATTAAATTAAATGATGGATATGAAATCGAATTTGATCATGTTGATTTCAAATATCCAGATGGTGATGAATTAGTATTAAATGATATATCATTTAAAATTAAAGAGGGCGAAACGCTAGCGATAATTGGATCGACTGGTAGTGGTAAATCATCAATAGTAAATCTAATTCCAAGATTTTTTGATATTACATCAGGTTCAATAAAAATTAATGGAGTAGATATAAGAGAATATGATATCAATAGTTTAAGAGATATTATCGGTGTTGTTCCGCAAAAGGGCTTATTGTTTAGTGGTACTATTGAATCAAATATTAAATTTTCTAATCCTGATATGAATGATGAAGATATGATAAATGCTGCTAAGATAGCTTGTGCAACTGAATTTATTGAAAATAAAAAAATGAAGTATCAAGATGAGATATCTCAAGGTGGAACTAATGTCTCTGGTGGACAAAGACAAAGATTAGCTATAGCTAGAGCTGTAGCTAAGAAACCAAATATTTTTATTTTTGATGACTCATTCTCAGCATTAGATTATAAAACTGATTCAGTAATTAGAAAGAATTTAGCTGAAGGGTGTGGTAATGCTACGAAGATTATCGTTGCTCAAAGAGTAGGTACAATTCTCAATGCTGATCAAATAATTGTGTTAGATAAAGGTAAAATAGTAGGAATGGGAACTCATAAAGAGTTGTATAAGAAATGTAGAGTATATAAAGATATAGCTCTATCTCAATTAAAAGAGGAGGAATTAGTATGAGTGATACAAAAAGATCCCCTCAAAGAAAAGGTGGAATGATGAGAGGTCCTGGGGCTCCTGTTGAAAAAGCAAAGGACTTCAAAGGGACTGTAAAAAAGATTTTAAAGTCTTTAGGTGGCTATAAGAAGATTATTGCTATCGTCTTTATCTTTTCAATAGCTTCAACAATATTTGCTATCGTTGGTCCTAAAATATTAGGTAATGCGACGGAAACTATTTATGAAGGTGTTATTGGTAAATTACAGGGTAAGGGTGGAATTGATTTTGCGAAAGTGCATGGAATTTTACTCACTGTATTGATGCTATATATAGTAAGTGGAATATGTTCTTATATAGAATCATTTATTATGTCTACAGTAACTCAAAAATACATATATAATATGCGTGAAAAATTAAGTGCCAAGATTCATCAATTACCATTCAATTATTTCGATAAAAAGAATAATGGTGAGGTATTAAGTATTATAACTAATGATGTTGACACTTTACAAATGAGTTTGAATCAAACACTAACATCGTTTATTACTTCGATTACAACTGTGATAGGAGTACTTGTAATGATGATAAGCATCAATGTTCAAATGACTTTTATTGCATTACTTATGCTTCCAATAAGTTCACTTTTTGTAATGTTTGTTGTTGGTAAGAGTCAAAAGTTTTTTGCTCGTACTCAAGAATATTTGGGACATGCTAATGGTAATGTAGAAGAGATGTATTCCGGACATAATGTCATCAAAGCTTTTAATGCAGAAGATATGATGTTAAGTGAATTTAAAAAGAATAATAAAAAGCTATATGAATCTGGATGGAAGAGTCAATTTTTAGCAGGATTAATGCATCCCATAATGGCTTTTATCGGTAATCTAGGTTATATTGCGGTTGCTTTAGTTGGTGGATATTATGCTATAAAAGGACGTATTAATGTTGGTAATATTCAATCATTCATATCATATACTAAGAATTTTACTCAACCAATCACTCAACTTGCGCAAGTAACTAATCAAATTCAATCAATGGTTGCAGCAAGTGAACGTATATTTGAATTTTTAGAAGAGGAAGAAGAAGAAAGTCATGAAGTTCAAATTAGTACGGCTGAGATAAAAGGTAATGTAGAATTTAAAAATGTCAGATTTGGTTACACTGATGATAAAATCGTTATTAAAGATTTCTTTGCCAAGGTAAAAGCAGGTGATAAAGTTGCAATAGTGGGTCCAACTGGAGCTGGAAAAACTACTATGGTAAAATTATTAATGCGTTTTTATGAGTTAAATGGAGGTTCTATTCTAATAGATGGTCATGATATCAATGAGTATGATCGTTCAGAACTCAGAAGATTAATGGGAATGGTTTTACAAGATACTTGGTTGTATAGTGGAACTATTATGGAAAATCTTCGTTATGGCAAACTTGATGCAACTGATGAAGAGGTAATCGAATCAGCTCGTATTGCAAATGTTGATCATTTCATACGTACTCTACCTAATGGTTATAATATGATAATCGATGAAGAGTTAAATAATATTTCAGGTGGTCAAAAGCAATTATTAACCATTGCAAGAGCAATCCTTGCTGATTCTAAAATATTGATTCTTGATGAAGCAACAAGTAATGTTGATACTAGGACAGAAGAGCTTATTCAAGAAGCTATGGATAAATTAATGGTCGGACGTACATCGTTTATTATTGCTCATCGTTTATCAACAATTAAAAATGCTGATATGATTTTAGTTATGAATGAAGGAGATATCGTTGAGGTTGGAAATCATGAAGAGTTGCTTGCTAAGAATGGTTTCTATGCTAAAATATATAATTCACAATTTGAAAATTAATAAGGACGAACCGAGTGGTTCGTTTTTATTATTGATAATTATCACTAAATACTAACTTCTACATAAAATATAGTGAGTATAAATGAAAGGGTGAGTAATTATGAATAATAATGATAATTGTAATAATGAATCTTCAAATAGTATTGCTGATATCTTAAAAGTAATTTTAATCCTACAACAAAATGCATGTCCAGATTCATGTTTAGATTCATGTGATCGACCAATGCTTGGTGGAGGACCAAATTGTTTGATATGTAATACAAGACCAGTCATGCTTTATACATGCTGTGGAAATGGAACACCATGGACAATGCCAACATGTAAAGATTTCACTAATGCATGCTCTAATCCACAACAATCTACTGTAAACTGCGAATGTTCAAATGTATTTAGAGTAGAGAAGTTAGATGGTAATGCCGCTACATTTAGAGTATTAGTTCAAAATCCAGAAGATAGTTGTTGTAATAGTCAACCTTATATAGCTACTAATAGTTTCTTTACTATGGATCTATCATGTTGCTGTGTTATCCGTTGTTTAAATGATACTTATGTTGACTGCGTTTAATACGCAGTTTTTTTCAAAGTGCAATTTCAAAGTGCAAAAGTTGCACTTTGAAAATTGAATTAATTAATAAAAAGAGGTATAATAGTATTGTATTATGGAGGATGAGGATTTATATGACTAAAAAGGAAAGTTGGAATCTTGAATTATTGGAATATATAAAGCAGGGTGAACCTACTCGTATTGAAAAAGCAAAAACGTGGGGAACAGCCATTGGATTACAAGAAGTTGATCAATTAAAAACTTCAAGTTATCTTGTAGAGACTGCTAAAGAACATGTTGAAGGAAATATTAATTTAAAAGAAGTCGAAAAAAGAATCAATCATTATTATGAAACTTTAGATAATAGAAAAAAAGAAGAAAACAATAGTGAGGAAGCTGATAAAGTTGCTGTAAGGATAGCGGAAATATTAAGTGAAAAAACTTTCAATTTTTCTCCTACAGAATTAATTAGCATACATAGAAGATTATTTACAGGAATTTATAATCATGCTGGAATCATAAGAGATTATAATTTTATAAAAAAAGAATGGGTACTAGATAATGATACGGTTATTTATTCATCGTTTGAATCTATAATGTCAGCATTAGAATATGATTTTGAACAAGAAAAAAATTTTTCATATAAAGATTTATCCTTAGATGATTCTATAAAACATATTTGTACTTTTACCTCAAACATATGGCAAGTTCATCCATTTTGCGAGGGAAATACCCGAACTACTGCAGTATTTATCATAAAATATTTAAGGACATTTGGATTTGATATAAATGATGATGTCTTTGCAGAGAAGTCTTGGTATTTTAGAAATTCTTTAGTTAGAGCTAATTATAAGAATTTTGAAAAAAATATTTTTGAAGATAACTCTTTTTTAGAAAGATTCTTTTATAATCTTCTTACAAATACCAATTATGAGTTAAAAAATAGATATATGCATATAAATTATAATGAAAGCATTAAATCGAACGAGTCAAAGTACAAAAGTTGCACTTTGGAAGAACAATTAATTATAAATTTGATATTAAAAAATCCAAATATAAAACAAGAAGAAATTGCAGCGATTATAAAAAAATCTATAAGAACGGTAAAAACACGAATGATAGAAATGCAAAATAAAGGTTTAATTGCTAGAAATAATGGAAAACGTAATGGTGAGTGGACTATTCTATAAATATCGATTGTAATGATAAAAGCTGCGTTTAATACGCAGTTTTTTATAAATAAAATAACCTTATTTTAATAAAATTTATTATGAATAAGTTTATTATTAAAATATTGGGTATACTATTAATTAGTTATGGTATTTCTATATCAGTACTTAGTATTAATTATCTAGCTATAGGTTTTAGTTTTATATTATATATAAGAAAGATATTCTTATATATAATATACGTTATAGTAGGAGTTTCTTTGATCTATATATCACGTTAGGAGGAACATATGAAATATTATTATGATATATTTTTAAATTTTAATGAGTATCCAATTAATTATTATGAGTGGAGTAAGGAAGATTCCATTGAAAGATACCTTAAAGTGCCAGTTTTTAGAGTTGATAATATAAGTGATTTTATTAAATACCATATGAAGATAGAACTGAATATATCACCATTTATATTGAGTGATGGAATAAATGCGATAGCGATAGAATTAATTGATAAAAAGGTGGCATATCTATCATATTTAAGTTATGAAGATGAATCATGTGTTAATGAAATAGCATCCAATTTAGATATCACTTCTATTCAATTTAAAAAAGGTAAAGTAAGAAAGATACCTTTTGAATTACGCTCTGAAATACTTATTAAAAGAGTATTATTAAAACAGGTAGAAGAGTCAATACCTGATTTAATAAAATATATCTATTATGATATTACAGGAAGTGACAATGATAAAACTTTAGAAGATATGAAAGAATTTTTAATGAATGATATCACTAATAACTTTAATGACAAGTATGTTAACCTTTATCAAAATTTATGCCAATAACTTTAATAATTTGTTATTATAATATTGGGTGAATGTTATGAGTCCATTAATGACGATAATAGTGATATTGGTTTTTGTATCGATTTTTACATTCTTTTATGTGACTACTTATAATACTTTAGTGTTATTAAGAAATAATCTGATTGTTGATTGGAAGCAAGTAATACTTGAGATAAATTATCGATATGAACTTTCAATGCAATATATTGTATTAGTAGGTAATGATGTGAATCCTAATATTATAAATCGAATTAGAGAATTAGAACTAAATCATAGAACATTAGTAGATTATGAAGCGGTTATGAATAATTATATTGATTTTGAAAAGACTTTGTTCTTGTTATTTGTTGAACTAGAAGATAAGAAGATTTCTTATGATGATTGGAATAATGCTTATGTTACAAGCAAACAAAGACTTGATAGAGCAAGAGAAAATTATAATAACGATGTCTTGGGACTTAATAATAAAATAGACTTATTTCCCTTTAGTATTGTTGCAATGATAGGGAAGTTTAATAAACAAATATATTTCAGAAATGAAAATTAAAAAACATCTAATTATTCATTAGATGTTTTTATATTAAAGTTTTTTAGATATTCATGATAAGCCATATAATCTGGAGTGTCTAAGAATTCTTTAAACTTAATTCCTTTTTTTTCAAATAAGTTCTTGATTATTAAATCTGTTAGATGGGGATTTCTAATAAGAAGAGGTCCTAAAGTATAAGTACCATAGAAGCTATTAAGTTTTATACCTTCAAATGTAGTATTTTGATTATTAGCATCTCCCTTTATAACATTAAATAGATTATTCTCTTTATTATCATTAATAGCGTTTCTATTTTGAAATCCAATAACAGGATCGTTTAGAAGATAAGTCTTATAGATTTGTTCACCAACGATTCTATTCCGAACAGTTTTTGTACTGAAATCAAAAATACCTAAAGCTTCCTTACCATCAATGTCATTCCCAAATAATTCATAAGCATTTCCCGTAACAATGAAGGTTTTATTTTTACATAACTTTTTCATTAAGTTTTTATAGCGTAGAATATCTTTTCTAACAATTTCTTGATTTAATTCGCTACCTTGACCCATATAGAAGATGTCATATTCTTTAAAATTAAGCTGTTTTCCTTTTGTTAGATAATCTACTTTAACTTTAACTCCTTGTCTTTCTAAGGAACTTTTTAATGCCATAATATTACCAGATTCACCATAGAGATTCATTAAATCATAATATAGATGTGCTATTTTAATTGTTTCCATGTTGTTCCTCCATCAATTTTTGTTTTAATATGGCGGTCATATCAAAGCAAACCATTGTATATATTTTTCCTTTACTATATTTTTTAACATCTATTAATATGTTATCTAGATTATCTACTAATATGATTTTATCTTCAGGTATGTTTGCATGTAGTAACCTGGCATAGACATCATATCTAAATCTACCAATACAGAATATTTTATTTATTGACTTATCATTTAATAATTCAAAATCAACATCATATAACCAACTTAAATCATTAAATTCATATCTTCTTGATACATTATCGAATCCCATGATGATTGTCTTTTGTCCTTTTTCAGAACGAATATAATTGATAGTTTGAAGATAAGAAAGGGCATTCTCGTTTTTAGATTCGATCATTTCAATTTTTCTTTTTCCAAGATAATAATTTTTCATTCGTTTAGAATCTAGTATATCTTCATTTAATGAATATTGAAGTTGCTTATTGGTAAGTCCCATAGTTTTACATAGAGCATATGCTGCTAGGGTATAGTATACTGC
>CAMXBB010000027.1 GCA_947179265.1 uncultured Bacillota bacterium | reverse complement strand
GTTAAAAAAATGTCAAATTAATCATTAAAATTTTTTTATTATTCATAAAAAAACAAGGCAACTACTAAATTGCCTTGTTACTATTTAATCAATACGCCATAATTGGAATTTGCCAGTTATTTCATCAACATCTTTAGTATTACCATAAATAACTGCACCCATGTATTCTAATCTTTCTTCATCCTTTGAACTAATAGATGAAACAAGTTCTTCATCAGTTCGAGTTTCTAACATATCTCTAGGATAATCTGCAACCAATATATTAGGATTTTCTTTAGCTTTTTCTATTGCTACCTTTAATTTTCCTGCTTTAACTTTAGTTATGATAAAAGGAAATCTTGATATCCCTAAGTGATTTACTCCTGATGCATCTGTTATAACTTTTTGTCCCATTATTTCCTCATCTGAATATTTACCAATTGAAACAGCTAAGTGTCCAATTACATTAAGTGCTACTGATGCTTCAACATTTGTAGCGATAATTCCAACTATCTTTTTATCTTCATAATTCATATTTTATTCTCCTCTATTTTTAATTTTATTTTTAATAATAAAGGAGATTAAGCATTCTCAAGAACCTCTATTTTTGCCCAAAGTTCTCCACCATGCATACGTCTTGGAAATCTTTGCATAATTTACCTCCACTCAAACTCATAAAGAGAAAAGTTTACAGCTGATAATATACCATAAATGGCTTATTTTTGCAAATTCCCATACTATTTATATTAAAGTAATTAAACTTTCAATAAGGTATTGATATTTTGGCAATTATTTGTATAATAAATACTCAGGTGAAATTTATGGCAACTATGGAAGAAGAAAAATTAGATTTAATAAGATATATGAACGAGATGAAAAGCGGTAGTATTGAGCAAATGATCTTAACCATAAGATATTGTTTAGAAGCATACTTTAGATCTCTAATAGTATTTGGTAGCGATAATAAAGTTACTCGTGAAAATATAGAGATTATTAAGGAAATGTTTAAAATTTTAAATACTGAAAGAAGCTTTTTAGATTATATCCGTCAAAATATTGATCATTTTGATATTGAAGCAAGTCAAGATGTCGTATTCTTATTAGATAGTATTAATGATGAAACTGTTGAATACTATTATGGTTTAATGAATGATATCGATGATGCTATTGATTTAGTACAAGAATTTAGAGGATATCGACCAAGAATACCATTTCCTTCTTTACTTAATGATCCAAGCTATGCTATTAAAGTAATTGCATTGGGTGAAAATTTAGATAGCATTCAAGAATTTTTAGGTTTTGAAGAAGATTTCTGGCAATATATAAATGAGAGAACAGAGTTTGAGGATGAGATAAATACTCCTGGAGTTTACCCTATATCAAATTCTACTAACGATCCTATCGATTTAAAAATTGTATTACCTAAAGTTACTAATCTAGACTCAGCTTTACAAGTAATTAAACTCTATAGAAAAGCATATGAAATGTATCAAATACTAAATAAGCCATTTAATAAAGAGTTAGAAACAGATACTGATTTAGAAGAAAAATATCAAAACGTTTATCTTATCAATAAAGCTCGAAAGACTTTAGGATTAAAAAATGTGAAGTAATATTACTTCACATTTTAATTTGATTATCAATATCTACACGAACTAAAGCCTTTTGAAACTCTCGTTCCATAACTCCTCTAAATACTAATGAAAATTGAATATCTTTTAACATCGCTTCTCCATCAAATTTAGTCCAATCAATTTCATAGCTTCCAAAACTTGTATTCTTAGTTTTCTCAAATACGAATTCTCTTAAGAACTCCCTTCCTGCTCGGCCATTTCCTTCTCTAAAAGGATGAATGATCATTAATTGCGCATAATATGTTGCTAAGAATGCAGCCAAGGCATATTCATTAGTTACAGATGCAAATTCTTCATTCATCAAGGCTAGCTCGCCTTTCAAAAATCTATCTATATCGTTATGATTTGTAAAACCAGTTGCTTTTTGCATATCAACATTGCGGTATACACCAGCCCAATCATAAATATCTTCAAATAAGTATCGATGGATTGCTTTCAAATGCTCAGCATCAAAATTCCCTTTTATTGGTTCCTCATATAATTCAACTAATTTTTCAAATGTTATTTCAGCTTCAGCTTCTCTTAATTCTTCAGAATCGGTTATATTTAATTTATTCTTTAATACATCAGAATTTGGGTAAAAATACGAATTCCATAGAATATCAGCTTCATCTTGGTAGTATACTTCTTTTGTCATTTGTAATACTCCTTTTTAATGTTAAACTTTGTGTTTTTTTTTCAGGAATTCCTTTTCTTATTTTAAATGAAATTAAAAATTCTGGGTTTAAAGAAATTCCATCTATTCTAAGTGATGCTTGTGCTTGTTCAATCGCCTTTTCTTTTCTACTAATTTCCATAAACCATCCCTCACAATAATCTTATCACTTATATATTAATGAAACAATAAGTAATTAATTCTTTTCTTTTGTTTTATATTAAAACAGAACCTTTTATAGAACTATCATGCTTTTTTCCCAAAAAGAGTTCCATAAAAAAAGTCACTATATTTATAGTAACCTTTACTTCATTTTTAGTACTAAACCTTTTTCACTTTTCTTATAATACTCACTAATAAATACTTTAGTAACACTTCTTATAAATTCAGTAACATCTTCAGGTCTAAAAACATTTAAAGATTTATCTTGAACTTCATCAGTACTCTTTAAATATCCTCTTAATTTATTTAGAACACTTTCTATTCCTGCGTAATCAACTTCTTCAATACCTGGATTATGGAAATTATTTTTAGCCCATTCTAGCATTGCATCGATGTCAACTTCTAAACCAAATTCATCTAAGACGATTCTATTCATAACAGTATAATCATGATATATTCCTCTATCGTCGCTTCCATAGAATTCTTCTAAACTTACACATTTATCAGTCTTCTTTACATGAACACTCTTTACGTAATCTTGTAATTCAACGACATTTCCAGATTCATCATAATACTCAAATGTCTTATCAAATAAATATGTAAAAAACATATAATCAGTAAATAGATGAAAGAAGTACCCTAATGCACTATAATCACTAGTTACTAATTCCTTATATTTTTCTAAGAAGGCTCCTAAATCTGGGTATTGAGTTGCATACTCTAATTTGTCTCTACTTCTAAAATGAGTTGCAATCTTTTCCTCTTGAACTTCTTGCCAATCCTTACTTCTTACGGAATCTACTATTAGATTTCCTAATAAAAAATCATTAATATCATCTTGAGTTAGCGAAATATTACTTGATTCTTGTAAACTCTTCAAGAATTCCATACCTGCTGTATGATGTATTATAAATGATGCCATATTAACACTTCCTTTTATCATATTATATCATAAATTCTAAAGAAAAAAATCGTTTTTCAACGATTTATTCTTGAGTTTTACTTAATGATTTTGCTACTGGATAATAAGTTACTTTAGTTAAATCACCTACTAATGATAATACATAATTTGTTAAAGCATTTTCATCTGCATTAGTATCATTTACTAATTTAACATCTTCAATATTTCTTAATAATACAGTATCATCAGGTAATATTAATTGAACTTTATCATCCTCTGCATATGTTCCCCATTGTTTTATATTTACTATGGTAACACCACCATCATTTTGGATAATAGCTTTATTAAAGGTATATTGCATATCTAGTACACCTTTATTCCAACTTTTTATAGCTACTCTTGTACTAAGTCCTTGTAACTCGTCATAACTAATTATATCTTTTCCATCAAATGCGATAGCTTCAGCATAATCCTCCGCTAAATCATAATCCGAAACTCTCAATAGTTCTGTGTTCTTACTACTTGTTAAGATTACTAATCCATCTTGAGTAACTAATTGAAATTGTTCACCTTCATAATCATAGTACTTATCAATTATGAACATTGAAACTGTATCATCAGTAGTCTCTACAGCAACATTATAATTCTTTACTGTATCGAGCATATCAGCATTACCACAAGCTGTTAATTGTAATGTTAATAGTGATGCTAAAACCCCTGAGTATATTCTTTTTCTTCTTGAAATATTTTCCATCTTTTCTCCATTTCTGATTTTTTATTATAGCAAAAAAGCACCACAATATCAATACATATTAATTACACACATGGATGAGGACAATCACTACATTTTCGAACATCACTTCTCTTCAAAACTTTCATGTGACCTTTATCATTTAAGATAACTGGTCTTTCAGTTAATTCGATGTTTTCATTAAATTCACTATCCATACATTTTAAATGATTTAAAACAATCTTCCATCCATTATTTGTCATTATATGAACAGGTATTTTTATACCTACTTGTAATAATGATGATGGTTCTATTTCTTCTTTAACATATTTTGAAGCACATGACCATATAACATCGGCATTATCTCTCATTATCTCTGCAGTACTCTTATTTATTCCTGTTGAACATAATCCGAATTTATAGATAGTTACATTATGTTCAGCTTCTAATCTTTTTAATTCCTCATGTAAATAATTATCATGAGCTGCTACAGACACAGCAATTCTTTTATATCCCTTTTTAATTGCTAATTTAACTCCAGCTAATTGATCTATTTTT
Source organism: uncultured Bacillota bacterium (assembly GCA_947179265.1). GTDB lineage: Bacteria > Bacillota_I > Bacilli_A > RF39 > UBA660 > CAG-582. The sequence goes on along the minus strand of CAMXBB010000027.1, from coordinate 5,211 downwards.
GCTGAATAGGGAAATACTGGAATTATTCCTTCTCTTTTTGCTTCTTTAACTAAATTTTCATTTGGACTTGTATAAAATAATCCTGTCATTCTTTTAACGGCACCTTGAGTTGACGGTGCATTAGTAGTAATAATAGTTCCTAGATTATTAGATACGATTACGGCTGCATCCAATAAATTACTTTGAAATGCTGAGCTAATCGTTTCACTAGCACCAAATAAAACATTTGCTTCACATGAATTTAAAGACCTATTAGTATCGAAGTATCCACCATTTATTACTACTTCATTTATCAATTTACACATAAGCTCTTTTTGTTTTTCAGGATCAGTGGTCTTTAAACTATTTATTAAAGATAAAGCCGTTTCCCCGCCTACTTCTTCAAGTAACTTAATCATTAGAGGACAATACTTTATTGGTATTTCTGTTGCTAATGTTGCTTGCAACTTTCCATCTATTTTCATGAGTAAAATATAACTTCCAAACATCCTTGTAATATGCATTTCTTTTTGTGACAAATATGAACGAATAGCGTTACTTATTTTTTCAATTAATCGATAATTCTTACCTTCAATATATATTTCAAGGTTATTATCATTTATTCTGATTTGTTTAATAGCATTTTCGTTATTAAATCGTTCTCTTAAATATTCATCTAAGCCTTCTATTTGCCAACTATTATAATATTCTTTTTCTTTATTGTTTAAAACAAAGTACTTTTCCACATCAGGAGTAGGTAAATTAAATGTGTATTTGGTGTATCTTTTTTGAGTACTATAAAGTGTTTCTTCTGTGTATTCTTCGTTAACAGATGGAGATTTCTTAATACCATAAAGCACAACACTTCTACCATCTAATTCTGCAACTTCTTTTGCTCTTCCTTGACTTATTTCTTGAGCAGTTTCTGATTCTACAACAGATAAATATTGTTTAAATTTTTCATAATCATAAAGATGATATGCATTAAATAGATATTCTGCCTTACTATAAGCTGTTCTATAATCCATACCTAAATCATGAAAGAAACTCTCCATCATTGCTAACCTAGAATCATAAGATGGTTCTAAGGTTTCAAATTCAAAATCTAAATCTTCAAAACAACCTAAACTCTTAGCTACTCCACTAGCATCTTTAAAACCAAATTCCAAACCTCTAATGATTCTCGCTTGTGTTTTATCTTGAGTTAATGTTCCATCCTTTCTTACATATCCCTTATTACTCTTTACGACCATTAAAAGTCCAGCATGACTTGCCATATTATTCCTTCTTTCTGCTTGTATTATAGCAACTTTTATGATATAAAAATAATATATATATTTTATGTTAAATATAAAAGGAGTTTATATATGAATAATAACTATGAAGCATACAAAATATTTTATTATGTAGCAGTTAATAAAAGTATTTCTATTGCTGCCAACATCTTACATATCTCACAACCAGCAGTATCATACCAAATAAAGACCCTTGAAGAATCGCTTGGTATTACTCTATTTGTTCGTACCAAAAAAGGTGTTACGTTAACAGATGAAGGGAAAATATTTTTTTCCTATATCGAAAAAGGTATTGAAGCATTTACCAATGGGGAAAACACATTAACTAATCTAAAGAATTTGGATTATGGAATAATAAGAATTGGAGCTAGTACCACTGTAAGTAAACATGTATTAATGCCATATTTAGAAAAATTTCATAAACTATATCCCAATATCGATATCGAAATAACTAACAATTTAACAGAAAATCTTTTAACGGGTCTTAGGAATGGAAACTTAGATATGCTTTTACTTAACTTACCAGCTAAAGAAGCTAAGGATTTAAACATTATAAATGTCATGGATGTCCAAGATATCTTTGTTAGTAATAAAGAGATATATGACATGGTCAATGGAAAGATCAATTTATCTGACTTAAATCAATATCCATTACTATTCCAAAAACTTCCTTCTAATACCAGAGAGTACTTAGATAATTATTTAAAAACAAATAAAGTTAATCTAACTCCTAAAATGGAAATCGTAAGTTACAATCTAATTATGGACTTTGTTAAAATAGGTTTTGGTATTGGTTATGCTACAAAAGAATTTATAACTTCTGAACTAAACAACCATGAATTATATGAATTAGATGTAATCCCTAAAGTACCTAAAAGATATATCGGTTTGGTTACTTTAAAACAAACTATTCCTAACTTTAGTGTTAATAAATTAATCGATTTATTTCAAGAAAAAAGAATATGATAACATATTCTTTTATTGTTTCTTTTTATTATTATTTTCTTCAAAAAATTCTGGATATTGTTTTCCAACCTCTTCAGCAAACTCAGGATATATTCTTAGTAAATCCCCAACTGCACCTTTTAAACCACTCTTCTCAAATCTAATATATTTTTCTATTAGATCACTATTATCTAAAGGAACACTTTTAGGTCGATTAGGATATCTCATAATAGTTAGATTACCTAATCTTTCTTGTTCTTCAATGGCTTCCCATACATTAGGTATATATATTTTTCTTAAAGGTTTAATAGAACTTTCGAATGATATAACTTCTAAAGACCATAGATAATCATAATGTTCAAAAGTAGAAGCATCTATCTCATATATATAACCATCACAGTTATATAAAGATGCAAATACTCCCTCTCTTCTCTCAATTAATTCTGGTTTTCCATCAACACTTGAAATACGAGTGTCCAAGTCTCCTTCACCTTTTCCAATAAATAGGAGCGCTACTGCCTTGGATGGTGTTGCATAGATACAATTCTTTTGATGAGTACTTCTATGTGGCTTTAATTCTTCTAAATCAGAGTTACTACTTCCATGATATAAAATACCTTCCATTATTTAATAACACCACCAGTACATACTAAACGGTATATCAATTTATCGTCTTTTTTTATCTCTTCTATTCCACTAAAGTTTTCCATATTACCTTCAACTTTAAAAGAATAATGATACTCGCCATTATCAAAATTCTTTGGACCTCTTACAGGTATTACATCCGACTCCCCAACTTGCATTAATGCTGGTCTTAATACCTTATCCATGGCTTCTTCACTTAAAGAATCATCTAATGTATTACCATAATAGTTCATTCCCCAAATAACTTTATCATCTAAATATAATACTTCACATCCCATAAAGTTAACTCCACCAAAGAAAGTATCATGATACATCATATTATCTTTTTGATATTCAAAATCAACAGATTCTTTCCTTGATGATGAAACCTTACTTCTTCCTGTTTCATCTGCATAAGTATTCTTTTTAGCTTCAATCAAAAAATTAATCAATACATCATTCATATCGTTATCACCTACCATTATTATAACAAAAAAAGAGATTAATATCTCTTATTTTTCTCTCTTTAAGTATGCTTTGATAGATATTATATAAGATACATATAACAAACACAAAGTAGCAAATACCAATAAACCACATCCCATAAATATTCTATCCATAGTATAATTAGTTATTACTTTATAAATTGGCTTTTTAATTGCAAATAATATTGCAAACATTCCACCAACTGACCACATACCAGATATTAATGAAGTCTTTAAAATTCCAAAACGATAAGTTATTGGTAACCAAATAGCAAATCCTAATAAAGAGAATGCTATAGTAATAAGTACAATTATTGGCACATAAGTATAATAAAAATTAGGATGTAATATTGAATTTATTCCAGCAAAAGCAAATACTGCTAAACTTAAAACAATTACCATAATAATTGATATAGCATATCGGGCTTTTACAGCTTTAATCTTTCCATCAGGAATACTTGTTATAAATTCCTCTGTTCTATGAAATCTATCTTGATTAAAAACAGCTGTTACAATAACCAAAGACCACAAAATAAATGTATAGATAACTTCCACAGATTCAACTAAACCTGCTACTAATAACATAACTAAAATTGCTATGATTGGTAACGCTACAGACTTTAATAATAGAAAATCTTTCTTTAATAAACCTTTCATTACTTCACACCCTTTACCATAAGAATCATTAATTCTTCTAAATCAATATCTTTAATCTTACTATTTTTATACTTTTTCTTAAAATTACTCTTATTAGCAATCAATAGATGATATCCTTCATCATCAACTACATACGATAAGTAATCCTTTTTATCTACTTTATCAAAAGCCTTACTATTAAGAGTTACAATACCATAACTATCTATGATTTTATCCTTTTCACCTTCTAGTACGATATTTCCCTTATCTAAAATGATTATATCATCAGATATCTTTTCTAATTCTGATGTAATATTACTAGATAACAAAATAGTATTTCCTTTTTCTTTTATAAAATCGGTGAATATATCTAATACTTCATTTTTAACTATTGGATCTAATCCATTAGTTGGTTCATCAAGAATTAATATTTTAGGATGGTGTGAAAGTGCAGCTGCTATTTGAAATTTCTTTAACATCCCTGTCGATAAAGTCATAATCTTCTTATCTAAAGGAATATTAAATCTATTTAAATAATTATAATACTCACTAGAATCCCAATTTTGATATAGATTTCCCATTATACTATCAATCTCTTTTGGATTAAGTATCTCGGGTAAGAAGACATCATCCATAACAAGACCAATATTTTCTTTAATCTCACTATCAAATTCTTCAAGACTCTTTCCCAAAATATTAACCGTACCAGAATCCCTATGTAAAATATTCAAAATACATTTTAACAAAGTAGTTTTTCCGGCTCCATTTTCTCCAAGAATACCTACTATCCTTCCTGACTTAATAGATAAATCAACTTTTCCAAATTGGAAACCATTTTTATATTTTTTTGCTAACCCCTTAACTTCTATAATACTATTCATACGTTACTCCTTCTTATTATTTATTATAACATCAATTAGTATTAAAAAAAGTAAATCTATGTCATAATAGATTTACTTTACAAAAAAACTAACTTTTTATATTTTTCAAAAATTCTGCTAAAGCTTTAATACCTTTGTCAGTTAAATGAACATAATCCTTCATTAAATATTCACTATGTTTCTCTATTTCACTATAGAAATTAATAACATGTAATCTATCGGATTTAATATTATCTAATAAATAAGTCGTTATCTTATTCGTTGATAGAATATATATTTCATTTTTATCACATATATCGATTATCTCTTGATATTCACTCTTAGTTAATCTAAATTGGAAGTCAAATAATAATACCACTCTATAAG
>CAMXBB010000026.1 GCA_947179265.1 uncultured Bacillota bacterium | reverse complement strand
GATAGAGGTAGAAGGTATTTTGAAGAGTTAAAATGTTAGCGAGTATTAATACTCGTTTTTTGTTTATTTTTATGATAATATATATTATAGGTGATTCTATGAAAAAAGTTATTATGGTAATTTTAGATGGTTTCGGAATTAATGAAAATGAATATGGAAATGCAATAAAGCAATCAAATATGGATTGTTATAATGAACTATATGCAGAATATCCACATGCTATTTTACAAGCATCAGGGGAATATGTTGGTCTTCCTGATGATCAATTTGGTAATAGTGAAGTTGGTCACATGACGATTGGTGCTGGTAGAAAACTAAAACAAGATATTACCTTATGTAACGAATTATTAGGAAGTACTTTAATTGAACGAGATGAAAAATTATTAAACTTTTTAGATGAGATTAAATCAAAAGGTGGTAAGCTTCATCTTATGGGTCTAGTAAGTGATGGAGGAGTTCATTCTGATATTACATATATGAAAAATTTCATTACTCATTTGAAAGCTATTGGATTAAAAGAATTATACTTTCATGTCATTACAGATGGTAGAGATACATCTACAATGAGTGCTATTAATTATATTCAAAGCTTAGAATCGACAATGAAAGAGGTTGGACTTGGAAAAATTGCAACTATATGTGGTAGATATTATGCCATGGATAGAGACAATAAATGGGAAAGAACTAAAGTTTACTCAGATTTGATACTTCATGGTAAAGGAGTAAAGATTAATTCTTACTCAGCGGGAATTAAAGCTTGTTATAAAAAGGAAGTTACTGATGAATTTTTACCTCCAATAATAATTAATGAAAAAGGGTTTATTGAGGATAATGATGGTTTAATATGGTTAAACTTTAGAGGTGATCGTGCAAGACAAATTCTAACTGTATTGAAGGATGAAGAATTTAGTGAATATCGTGCTAAGGTTCCTAAAAATTTGTCTGTTCTTACTCTTGTAAATGTTCCTAATACTAAAAATTTAGTAAACTTGATTGAATCAGATGAAGCTATATATTCTATGGGAGAGTATTTGTCTGATTTAGGACTTAAACAAGCAAGAATAGCTGAAACGGAAAAATATGCTCATGTTACATTTTTCTTTAATGGTGGAGAGAAGACTAAATTAAAAGGGTGTGACAATTTCTTAATTCCATCTCCGAAGGTTGCTACTTATGATTTAAAACCTGATATGAGTGTCGAAGAGGTAACGGAAAAGACTATTAAATGTTTAGAAAAAGATTATGACTTCATACTGGTAAATATTGCAAATCCTGATATGTTGGGTCATACAGGTAATATTGAAGCTACTAAAAAGTCTTTAGAGACGGTAGATAAGTGTTTAAGAAAGATTATTGAAGCAGTAGATAATAATTTTTATAAATTGATAGTAACTGCTGATCATGGAAATTGTGATGAGATGCTAACTAAAGATGGTGAAAAGATTACAACTCATTCAATAAATCCTGTTCCATTTATCATACGTGACAAATATGTTAATTTAAAACATCGTGGTGATTTAACACAAATAGCACCCACTATCCTAAAATATATGGATATCGCTATACCAAAAGCAATGAAGGAAACAAAGACGTTGTTTCAAGAGGAAGATTAAAGAGGTTGAAAATATGGATTTTGATAAAAGTATTCTAAGAGAGGCAGATATTCGTGGAATATATCCTCATCAAATTTCAGGAGATTTTGCTTATCGATTAGGTGAAGTATTTGGAACTTATGCCATAAGTATTGACCAAACTTTTTGTGTTGTAGGTCATGATAATCGATTCGGTGGACCACATCTTACTAAAAAGTTAGTTGAAGGATTGTTATCAACGGGAATCGATGTAATTTATATTGGTTTGGTAACAACTCCGATGTTTAATTTTGCTTGTCGTAAGTTAGGAATAGAATATGGAATTATGGTAACTGCAAGTCATAATCCCAAGGATGACAATGGTTTTAAATTATTTGGTAAGAATTATCAACATTGTGATCATGATGTCTTAGATATAATCTATCATAATCTATCATATAAGAAAGCACCTATTGAAAGTGGAAAAGGAAAATTACGACACATTGATATATCTGATGCTTATGCTAAATATGTAGCAAGTTCAATTAAAGTTGGAAACAAAAAGAGAATGCGTGTTGTAGTTGATTGTGGAAATGGTACAGCTTCAGTAATAATTAGAAAAGTATATGAGAGATTGCCATTTGATACGATTTATCTATTTAGTGATTCTAATCCTAATTTTCCAAACCATCATCCAGATCCAAACGTTAAGAGCAATCTAACAAAGCTAGCTAAAGCTGTTAAACATAATAGAGCAGATGTTGGTATTGCTTATGATGGAGATTGTGATCGAGCTGGATTTGTTGATAATAAAGGTAATATAATCGAAGCTGATGTTATGATGGCCATAATGTGTAAGGATATTATTGAAAACAATGATAATAAGACAGTATTGATTGATGTTAAATGTTCTAAAGTGTTGGAAGATGAGATAACAGCGGCTGGTGGTAAAGTTTTAATTGAAACTCCATCTAGTGCTAGGCAAGAAAGCATTATAGATGAGCAAAATATTCCATTCGGCGGAGGATATTCAAATCATATCTTCTTTCATGATCGTCATCCTGGATATGATGATGGAATATATGTTGGCTTAAGAGTTCAAGAGATGCTAAGTCAAACTACTTTAACATTACATGAAATAGCTAAAAATCTTAATACATATTACAATACTGGAGAGATAAAGGTTAAAACAACTGATGAGAAGAAGTTTGAAATAGTTGAGGGAATAAAGAAATACTGTGATAATCATAATTATGAATATTCTACTATTGATGGAATAAAAGTATTTAAGGGAGACAGCTGGGCATTACTTCGTGCAAGTAATACAGGTCCTAACCTTACTTTAAGATTTGAATCAACATCCGAAAAAGAGCTAAAGAAAATTCAAAAAGAATTTATGGATGTTTTAGGGATATTAGAAAAATAAAGAATTAGAGGTAACAAATATTATGTTGTTTCCTTTTTTATTGTAACTCTATATTTAACATGATATAATCAACTTGCAAATGGAGGACTTTATGGAAGATTTTTTTATGGATTGTTTATTTGATACATTAAAGATGGTACCTTTTCTTTTTGTAGCCTTCTTGATAATCGAGCTTGTAGAACATAAACTTAGTGAAGCTAGTAAAGAAAAACTTTCAGCATCAGGTAAATTTGGTCCTTTACTTGGTGGAATATTAGGAGCTTTTCCCCAATGTGGATTTAGTGTTTTAGCTACTAATCTTTATATTACGAGAATTGTAAGTCTTGGAACATTGATTGCCGTCTATCTATCTACTAGTGATGAAATGATTCCTGTATTACTTTCTAATAATATTCCCTTAATTGATATATTAAAGATAGTATCATTAAAAGTTGTTGTTGGTATTGTTTTTGGTTTTATAATTGATTATATTTTAAGATATCGTAAGAGTCCTGATTATCAAATATGTGAAAATGATACATGTGATTGTAAAGAATCGATTATAAAATCCGCAATTATTCATACGTTGAAAACAATAACTTTTATCTTTATATTCTCATTGATTATGGGATTAGTATTTGTAATTATTAGTAAGGATGATATGGCTTATTTCTTTAATCAACATAAAATATTAGCACCAATGATATCATCTTTAATTGGTATTATTCCAAATTGTGGAGCATCGATTCTTATTACACAATTATATGTTAGTGGAGTAATATCTTTTGGTACTACGATGTCTGGTTTATTGACAGGAAGTGGTGTGGCTATAGTATTATTATTTAGAAGTAATGAAAATGTAAAAGAAAGTTCTTTTATAGCTTTATTATTATATCTAATTGGAGTATTAGTTGGAATGTTAATAAATGTATGGGGGATTTTATAGAAATATTAATAATGTTAATGTCAGTTGACAAATTTCCAAGCTTTCTTGGTAGAGTGCAACCGCAAAAAATAATATAATCATTTCATGAAGAGGTGAATTATGAATATAGGAAATAAACTTATAGAATTAAGAAAGAAAAAAGGTTTGTCTCAAGAGAACGTTGCTGATATATTAAATGTTTCAAGACAGACTGTATCGAAATGGGAACTCGATCAATCAATGCCGGATTTCGATAAAATTATTCCTCTATGTAATCTATATGAGATTAGCGCAGATGAACTTTTAAGAGGAGTAAAAGAAGAAAAAAATGAGAAGATTGAAACAAAAGAGTATTCTTATGATGAAAAAGTAGATTACAAGAATAATCGTCATAAGCGAGCTTTAGGTATTAGTATTGGAGTATTCTTGTATTTCCTAGCTGTTGTATCTATTATGGTTATGATTCCAGTACTAAGAATTAATCCTATACTTTCTGCAGCAATATTCTTAATCATTTGTGGCTTAGCAACCTTGAGTATCGTATATGTGTGTTTAAATTATAAAGTTGAAGCAAGTGAGAAAGAGACGAAAGAAAAAAAGTTAGAAGATTCAATTAATTCAATTATAGCAACGATAATTTTAATAATCTATTTAATTTTAAGCTTTTTAAGTGGTGCTTGGCATATTACTTGGATATTATGGGTAATATATGCACTCATAACAAGTATTGTAAAACTTCTACTGATGTTAAGAGGTGAAGAAAATGAAGAAAAATAAGGTTGGAATAATAATGTTAATTGGTATTTTAGTAGTCTTAATAATATTCTTATTATTTATTATGATTTCCGGATTAAGAGGAAAATCATTTTGGGGATTTAACAATTTCTCGATGGTAAGTGATGAGCTAATCATAGAAAAAACTTATGAAAAAATATTTGATGAAATAGTTTTAGACATCAGTGCAGGAGAAATAAATATCGAAAAGTCTTCGAGCGATGAGGTAAAGGTATTAGTGTATGGTGAAGAGAATCGACTTAAATACAATGATTCTGATAAATTAAACATTAGATATGCATCAAAATCTTGCATTGGATTTTGTTTTAATAGAGAAATAGCTAAAGTGGATATCTATTTGCCAGAATCATATGAAGGAACGATTAAAATTGATAGTGATTATGGCAATATAAATATTGGAGAATTTATCAATGCCAATATAGATATTAAAGCATCTTTTGGAAATACAGAAATTGAAAAAGTCGATAGATTAAAAATTAATAGTGATGCTGGTAATGTTGAGATTGGTGAAGTAAATTACGTTACAGGTAAACTAGATTTTGGAAAAATAGATATTGATAAAGTTAATGCATTAATTGATTTAAAAAATAATTGTGGAGATATTGAGATTGATGAACTTTTAATTACTGAGAATTCTAAAATAGAAGCTGATATGGGAAATATTCATATCAATAAAACATCCGATATTTTTATCGATGCATCTGTTGATTTAGGAAGTCAAAGTATTAAAAATAATAATTCTAGGTCTGATATAACCTTAAACGTTAAGATTGACTGTGGAAATATAAGTATAGATAATTAAAAAAGGAAATTCATTTTGAATTTCCTTATTTTATTATTGATTCTAATGCTAGTGTAATCATTTTATCTAATGATGTTTCTCGATCTTCTGGAGAAACGACTACATCAGGTTGATATTTGGAATCAACTATTGTAGCTAACATAGCTGCTTCTTTATTACAATATTTAGCAATATGCATTAAAGCAAAACCTTCCATTTCAACACATTGAAGTTCATCTTTAATTGGACAGGCATCGATTATCTCTGATATATCAACATAGACATCAAAAACATCGCTTGTGAATGTAGGTCCCATTTTAATTTCAATATTCATATCTTTAGCAGTATCTATAATAATTTGATTTAATGTTTCACTAGATTTAACAAAGCTTTCATCTCTTTTTAATAATGTATCATCGAAAGATGAGTTAGAATATGATCCTGTAGATAATACAACATCTAATATCTTAGCATTTGGATGTACTGATCCAGCTGATCCGATACGAATGATCTTTTCTACGTCATAGAATTTATATAATTCATAAGAATAGATTCCCATAGATGGCATTCCCATACCTGAACCCATTACCGTAATTCTTTTACCTTTATAATATCCTGTATATGCAAACATATTTCTTATAGTGTTTACAAGTATTGCATCTGTTAAAAACTTTTCAGCAATATATTTAGCTCTTAAAGGATCACCTGGTAGTAATACAATTGGAGCTATATTTTCTTTTTCAGTAACTATATGTACTGGTTCCATTATTATCACCCTATATTAATGTTAACATAGTTATGTTATAATAACATTATAAAAAAAGAAATTTTACGTATACTAAAAAATGAGGTGTAAATATGGTTTACAAACTACATGAAAATGGTGCTTATAATATTCATACTATCAAGACAGATCGTTTTAAGAATATCAAAATGGAAATATTTTTTAGAAACAATATTGATGTTAAAACTATTCATAAAAGAACAGTTTTATTTGACATGTTAGTGGAGACAAGTAAGAATTATAAAACAAAAAGAGATATTGCGCTTGCTTTAGAAGAATTATATAATGCAACTTGTTATGCTTCATCTATTAAAGTAGGTAATGAAGTAATATCATCTATTTCGATGGATTTTTTAAATCCGAAGTATACAAAAGATTTTGATATTGAAGAAGCAATAAAGCTTCCGTTTGATTTAATTTTTCATCCAGATGTTTCCAATGAAGAATTTAATCAATTGACTTTAGAGACTATTAAGACAAGAGTTATATCAGATATCAAATGTTTAGCAGAAAACCCTAAAAAGATGGCATTACTTAATGCCTTAAAAGCTTTTGATAGTAGTAGTGTTTCAAGCATTAATATTACTGGTACAGAAGATGATATAAATGCAATAACCCCATCCAATCTATATGATGTTTATAAAGAAATATTAGAACATGATTATATTGATATCTTTATTATTGGTGATTTTGATGATACTAAGGTAAGTGCTATCATTAGTAAATATGCTAAATTTAGTACTATTAAGAATCATCCAATAGAGATGAATGTAGCGAACAAAACTCGTAGTAAAGTAAAAGAGGTTACCGAAAAATCTAATTTTTCTCAAGCTCAAATCGTATATATTCTTAATGCTAATAAGCTAAGTGATGAAGAGAGAAAATATGCTTTTATGATTTACAATATGATTTTAGGTGGAGGATCATTAGAAACTAAATTATATCAAAATTTAAGAGACAAGAATTCATTATGTTATAACGTTAATAGCATGTATCAAAAATATGATAATTTAGAGTTGATTAGTACAGCAGTAGATAACAATAATATAAAATTAACTTGTAAATTGATTAATGAAACGATTAAAGAAATGGAACGTAAGGTAAGTGAAGATGAAGTAAAGAGAGCAGTTTCTTCTATAATATCATCTATTAATATGTCGCTTGATTCACCAGCACAAATAATTGATATGTACTTATTTAAGTATATGGGTAGTATAGATGAAATCGATGAGCGAATTGCTAAATTTAAGAAAATAACCAAGGAAGATGTTATTAAGATTGCTCGTAAGGTAAGTATCAATACAGTATATATATTAAAAGGGGGAGAAAAAGATGGAGAGAATTAAACTTGCAGGTAGTGAGGAAGAAATCATTAAAGAGACATTACCTAATGGGTTAGAAATCTATCTATTACCTAATAACAATGTTAAAAACTTTTATATGACGTTTTCTACTAAATTTGGATCTCTTTATACTGAATTCAAAACTGATAAAAATAATTATACAAAAATACCTAATGGTGTTGCTCATTTTCTAGAACATTTAACATTTAAAATGGAGGACGGAGATGCATCCGATTATTTTGCTAATCTTGGAAGTCAATCGAATGCTTATACTTCATTTAAAATAACCTGTTATGAAGTATTTGGATATGATAAATTTAAAGAAAATCTGGAATGTTTATTAGATTATGTTCAAACACCATATTATACTGATGAATTAGTTGAAGCCGAAAAGGGAATTATATGTGAAGAAGTTAAGATGTATGAAGATAGTCCTGGTGCAACATTATCATTTGCTTTATATGAAAGTTTATTTAATAATGAACATTATAAGTATTTAATAAGTGGAAGTGTTGATGATGTCAATTCAACAACATTAAAAGATATCGAAAATGCATATAATACTTTTTATCATCCATCAAATATGTTTGTTATTATAACTGGTAAGTTTAATCTAGAAGAGGCTTTAGCGATTATTACCGATAATCAAGCTAAGAAAGAATTCTCTAAAAAGTTAGCTATTAAAGTGAAACATAATAGAGAGGATCCAAAAGTTGCAAGAGAATATGTTGAGATACCTTATAATGTTGAAATACCAAAGATTAATATCGGACTTAAAATACCTTTAATTAATCTAAAAAAATCTAATCTTACTGATGAGGAATTAAGTATAATTGTAAGTATGATTCTTAATGCTAATTTTGGAAGATCAAGTGAATTAAGAGAAAGACTGGTAAGTGGAAATATTATTACTGATGGTATTTCTATATCAAAATTCTTTACAAAGGATTATTTAATAATTGAATTAGCTGCTGAGAGTCCTTATCCTGAAAGATATATATCTTTAATGAACGAAGCTTTAAAAAATATTAGTATCACTAAAGAAGAATTAATGAGAAAGAAAAGAGTAGCAATCAGTAACTATATTTTAGCTTTTGATGATATTGAAGAAAAGAATTATGATATAGCAACTGATATTATTAATTATGGTAAAGTAATAGCGAATAGATTTGATATTTATGGAAGTATCGAATATTCTAAGGTTAATTCGATAGCTAAGAAGATTAATGATAAGGCCAAAGCAATTGTTGTATTGGTTCCAAAAGATGATAAAGAAGAAAAGGAAGATGAATAAAAATTCATCTTTTTTTATTTTGTTAAAAGTAATTCTTACTTTTGTTTTGTACATGTATTATAGGAGGTGATAAAGATGAAAAAATTATTTCAAAATAAATATCTTGTGGGAATCTTTTCAATATTATTGATTGGTATTCTAGCAATATCTATAAATATCCTTGGAGAAGATAAAGTTATTGCAGAAAATATTAGTGAAGACATTTCAATTAAAGAAGAGATAAAAGAAGAGAGTATTCCAAAGGAATTTTATGTAGATGTTAAAGGTTCTGTTAAGAGACCAGGAGTATATAAAGTAGAAGATGGTATGATTGTTGCTGATGCTATAAAATTAGCTGGTGGTGTTAATAGTAAAGCTAATACTAATAATATCAATTTATCGAAGAAGTTATCATCTGAGATGGTAATCTATGTGTATTCTAAAAGTGAGATTAATAAGTTAACACAAAAGAATGAAATACCTTGTATCTGTGAAATAATTGATGTAGATAATTCTCTTCAAACTGATTCATCAAATGATAGTGTTTCTTCTAATAAAAAGATTAATATCAATACTGCAAGTAAAGAAGAATTGATGTCTATAAAAGGAATTGGAGAAGCCAAAGCAGATGCGATTATTGATTATCGAAGCAATAATCATTTTGAAAGTATCGAAGATATAAAAGAAATTAGTGGTATAGGAGATGCTATGTTTGATAAGATTAAAGACTTTATTACAGTATAATATAATCTATATCATAATTTTAATAATTGTTCTATCATATTCTTATATGTATTCAAATTTTAATAATGAATCTTTTTCTTTTAATAGCTGTTTTACTGGAATACTAATCGATAAGAAAATTGATGGGAATAAAGTAAGCTTAACTTTAAAGGATGATGTTAAAGTAAATAGTATCTATTATGCTAAAAATAAAGATGTTTTAAAATATTTTGATGACTTGCCATTGGGAGTAGAAATTAAAGTATGTGGATCAGAAAAAGAAGTATTGAATAACACGATACCAAATACTTTTAATTATAAGGAATACTTAAAACATAAAAATATCAAAGCTGTAATGGATGTTGATAAGTACGAAGTTATTAACAATAATTACAATTTATTATATGAGATAAAGAATACTTTAAGAGATTATATTAAAACATTCAAGTCAAAGGAATATTTAGAAACATTTATTATAGGAAAAAAAGAATTCTTAGATAGTGACACATATTCTAATTATCAAAAATTAGGAGTATCTCATATATTTGCAATATCAGGTATGCATATATCATTATTAACTTCTATTATTTTAAAATTACTTTCTCGACTTAAAGATAATAAGAGA
>CAMXBB010000025.1 GCA_947179265.1 uncultured Bacillota bacterium | reverse complement strand
ATTATATTGTAAGTATTAAAGTTACTAGTAAGAACTATGAACTTGCTAGTAAAGAGTCCGTTAAAGTAGCTAATTATTTAAGAAATAATATCGATATTTCGAGTATCTGTTTAGGTCCAACAACTGCAGCGATGTTTAGAATAAATAATGTATATCGTTTTCAAATAATTATTAAATATCGTCATGATGATAAACTTATGAATGTTTTAAAAGATATTGATCAAGAATTTTTAAGCAAGAAAGATGTATCAGTAGAAATCGATTTAAATCCCTTGAGAATTTATTGTTTGCAAATTTAAAAAAATATTAGTATAATAAGTCACGCAAAAGAGGGGCAAATATGAAAAAATTTGAATTTATCGATGTTGTTGTTCAAGACGGAATACAAACTAATTTATATTTATCATTAGATAATGGAGAACTTTATACTTTTACTGATGAAGAAGTGGAATCTATTGAAAGAGCAGAAGCTAATATCGAAAGAAGAAAAATCGAAAGAGAACAAAAAAAGGTTATTAGAGCTAGAAAAGCTAGAAGAAATAAAGGATTGTTTTTATTAGTTTTGGTTGGATTATTAGGATTTGGATTATATAAATCTGCTGTATCTATTAAAGAAAAAGATATAGAACCATCAATAGCATATGAACAACCAAGTACCCAATATAATTATAAATCTATTCTAGTAGATCTATTAAATGCTGGTGATAGTGATTATGATAGCAATGAATATCGTAAATTATTTTATCTATATTATAACGTCTATTATAGTGGCATCGAAGGTAGTTCACTCATTGAATCTTTAATAGATTGTGATAATCCATCATCGGTATTAACTAAGGATGATTTTGATCATTGGTATGAAACTGGTGACGTTGATTATAGAAAGTTAATGCTTTATCCAGAACAAACAGCAAATATGATTGATTATGACAATATCGATGTTTATTTGAATTTTAATATTTGCTTAAAAAGAGAAGTTGAAGCAGGTAGATTAACATTAGATGAATATTTAGCATATATAACACCTTTCCTAACTACCTTGGAAGCAAAGAATCCTGATATAAAAAGAGTATGGGATTATTATGCAGAACATGATAGTACAGTAAATGGTATTATTGACGTTAAATTATTATGTTATGAAGATACTATCAAAAATAAAAGAAAATAGGTATTGAAAAAAGGGGAAAAAGATATTATAATTAATTGCATGAAGTGATGACGGGCGTGGAAAACCCAGAGCTATATGACAAATGAGAACAAAGTATGGTGGAACAGCGATTTATTTGCCCATATATGCTTTGTTCTATTTTTTTTGGGAGTGATAATATGAGAATATTTGTGGGGTGTTCATCTAATTCTAATGTTCCCTTAGAATATAGAGAACTTGCAAGTTCGGTTGCAACGATGCTTGCTAATAACAATCATAAATTAGTATTTAAAGGTGAAGAAGAGGGCATGAGTGGTAAATGCTTTATGACTTTTAAATATGAAGGTGCTAAGACTAAAGCTATAATTGATTCAAGCAAATTAGATGATTTAAAAGGCTTAGAAGTGGACGCATATGAAGTTGAGATGAATACTTTTGATAGAACTAAAAAGATCTATTCAGCATCCGAAGTAGTACTTATCTTACCTGGTGGTCTCGGGACCTTGGCAGAGTTATTTGCCGTTTTAGAAGAAAAAAAGAATACAAATGATGATAAACCAATTATATTATTCAATCACGATAATTTTTATACACCACTTCTAAAAGCACTTAAGAATCTTTTTTCATTAGGTTTTGTAAGTGAAAGTGAGTTAAAAAGAATCGATGTAGTAAGCGATGTAAGAAGTTTGGAATTATATTTAAAAACAATTGAAAATACGAAAAAGGAAGATGATTAATATGAAAAATGAAATGGAAAATTTAGTTAATTTTTGTAAACAATATGGATTTATATTTCAAGGAAGTGAAATATATGGAGGTCTTGCAAATACTTGGGATTACGGTCCTTTAGGTTCAAGACTAAAAAATACTGTTAAGGATTGCTGGAGAAAAAGATTTATTCAAGAGCGTAATAATGCTTATGAAGTAGATGCTGATATTTTAATGCATCCACGTGTTTGGGAAGCTTCAGGACACGTACAAAGTTTCTCTGATCCTCTTGCAGATTGTAAGGAATGTAAGACAAGACATCGTGTTGATAATTTAATCAATGATTATTCTAATTCTTCTATTGGAGATGCCATGAGCCAAGATGAAATGATGGAATATATTAAGGAACATAAAGTACCATGTCCAAAATGTGGTAAGTCTAATTTTACGGATATTCGTCAATTTAATTTGATGTTCCAAACACAAAGAGGTGTTGTTAATGATGCTAAGAATATCGTTTATCTAAGACCAGAGAATGCTCAAGGTGAATATGTAAATTTCTTGAATGTTCAAAGAACAATGAGAGCAAAATTACCTTTCTCAATTGGACAAATAGGTAAAGCGTTTAGAAATGAGATTACCCCAGGTAATTTTACATTTAGAACTATTGAATTTGAGCAAATGGAATATCAAACTTTCTGTAAGGAAGGAACTGATTCTGAGCTTTATGCTTATTTTAAAGAATATGGTAAACGCTTCTTTATGGATTTAGGTTTACCTGAAGAAAAGCTTAGATATCATGACCATGAAAAATTAGCTCATTATGCTAAAGAAGCATGTGACATCGAATATCAATTCTGCTTTGGTTGGGGAGAAATAAATGGTACTCATAATAGAACTAATTATGACCTTTCACGTCATGAAGAATATTCAGGTGTATCTCAAAAATATTTAGATCCAGAGACTAATGAAAAATATACCCCATATATTATTGAATCAACATATGGTCTTGATAGAACGGTACTTGCTTTACTTAATGAAGCATATAATGAAGAAACTTTAGAAAATGGAGATACAAGAGTTGTCTTAAAATTAAAACCATTCTTAGCTCCATATAAAGTAGCTGTATTACCATTAATCAAGAAAAATCATGCAGAGAAGGCTAGTGAAATAGCTTCTATGCTAAGTAAAGAATTTATGACTACTTATGATGAGACAGCTAATATTGGTAAGCGTTATAGAAGACAAGATGCTATTGGTACTCCATATTGTATAACTGTTGATGATGAAACATTAAATAATGGTACTGTTACATTAAGAGATAGAGATACTATGGAACAAATTGTACTTCCTATAGAAGAAGTAGCTAATTATGTAAAAGAAAAACTAGTATTTTAACTAGTTTTTTTACTTATTTTAATATATAATACGTAGAAGGAGATGATAATATGGAATTGTTTATAGCAGCTTATATAGCTTTAGTAGCATCGTCTGGCTTTTGTGGACATAAGTTTGGTAAAGCTTATAAAAGCAAACTAAA
Source organism: uncultured Bacillota bacterium (assembly GCA_947179265.1). GTDB lineage: Bacteria > Bacillota_I > Bacilli_A > RF39 > UBA660 > CAG-582. The sequence continues at coordinate 7,763 of CAMXBB010000025.1, read as the reverse complement.
GAGACTTGGATATGTTTCTACCGAACCAGAATTATATGGTGAAGAAGCTAATCTACAAAAAAACGTTAATCGTATTAAATCAATAATTTGCTATCTAATCCCTTTGCTTAATCTTTTACCATTCTTTATGGTATTCTGGTTTGAATCTTTTTCTGATTCAGTTATAAATACTGGGTTAAGAGATGGAAACTTACGTGAGGTAACTCCTGAAGAGTTAAAAGACGAACCAGAAGAAGGCTATTTACAAAGACGCATTGAGGAAGTTAAAAAGTTTCAAAGTGAGATGGGACATAAAAATATTCCTAGAACTTATACTGAATTATCATGTGATGAAAGAATTGCTGTATTATTACATGAATTACAACTAGCATATGAAGAAAAAGCTGAAAGAGATGGTATTGATCTAACTGAGGTTCAACCTCTTTTAGAGGAAATGCCAAGTAATAATGCACCAAAATCATTAAAAAAAGTATAAAGTTTTAACTAGTTTTTTTGATAGTTTTAATGTATAATACACCAAAGGAGATGAACTTATGGAATTCGTAATAGCAGCATACATAACTTTAGCGTTATCATCATATGCTAGTGGAGAATTTTTTGATAAAGCTTATTATAGTAAGGTAAAAAGACTTGGATATGTTTCAACAGAACCGGAGTTATATGATGAGGAAGCAAAACTTCACAATCTAATGAATTGGATTAAGACATTGCTTATTTGTGCAGTGCCTCTTGTAAATTTGGTTCCAATCGTTTTAATATTTGCTTTTGATTCAATTTCTGATTCTGAAATAAAAAGTGCAATTAGTGAAGGTAAATTACGTAAAGTTACCGATGAGGAATTAAGCCCTAAACCAGAAGAAGGCTATTTACAAAGACGTATTGAGGAAGTTAAGAAGTTTCAGCTTGAGAAGGGAAATAAAAACACCCCTAGAACATATAGTGAATTATCATATGATGAGAAGATTGATATATTATTACATGAATTACAACTAGCATATGAAGAAAAAGCTGAAGCAGAAGGTATCGATCTAGCAGAAGTTCAACCAATTTATGAAGCAATGCCAGCAAATACCGCACCAAAATCATTAAAAAAGACTAACTAGTATTTTAGCTAGTTTTTTTGATATTTTTACTATATAATACGATTAAGGAGATGAATTTATGGAATTCATAATAGGGGGATATTTAGCACTTATGGCGTCATCATATGCTTGTGGAAAAATTTTCGACAAGGCATATGATGTGAAATTAAAGAGACTTGGATATATTTCTACAGAACCTGAATTATATGGTTGGGAAGCTAGAATACGAAATGTAAAGAGTTTTCTTGGGGATCTTTCTATGTGTTTTGTACCTTTTTTAAATTTTTTATCAATCTTTATGCTATTTACCTTTGAAGATTTTTCTGATTCGATGATTCGAAGAGAGCTTCAAGAAAAAAGTATAAAAAAAATAGATCCTAAAGAATTAAAACAAACACCAGAAGAAGGATATTTACAAAGACGTATTGCCGAAGTTAAAAAATTTCAAAGTGAGATGGGGCATAAAAATGTTCCTCGACCTTATAGTGAATTATCATATGATGAAAAAATTGACTTATTATTGCAAGAGTTACGATTCGCATATGAAGAAAAAGCCAAGGCCGAAGGAATTGATCTAACAGAGGTTGAACATATTTTAGAAGCGATGCCAAGTGATAGTACTCCAAAATCATTAAAAAAGACTAACTAGTACTTTTACTAGTTTTTTTAATCGTTTTAATATATAATACAATTAAGGAGATGGACTTATGGAATTACTATTAATAGGAGCATACTTAGCACTTATATCATCGTCATATGCCAGTCTAACTTGGTTGGATAAAGCATATAGTAGTAAAATAAAAAGGCTTGGATATATTTCTACAGAGCCAGAACTATATGGTGATGAAGCTAAACTTGAACATACAATGGAAACTATTAAATCATGGATTATGTGTGCAGTACCACTTATAAATCTAGTTCCAATCTTTATGCTATTTGCCTTTGAAGGATTTTCTAATTCAACAATAAATAGTGAATTAAAAGAAGGTAAATTACGTAAAGTTACTTATGAAGAATTAAAAACCAAACCAGAAGAAGGATATTTGCAAAAACGTATTGAAGAAGTTCGACAATTTCAGCTTGAGGTTGGATATAAAAATATTCCTAGACCTTATAGTGAGCTATCAAATGATGAAAGAATCGCCTTATTATTACAGGAGTTACAATTAGCATATGAAAAAAAAGCTAGAGAAGAAGGTTTTGACTTGACAGAGGTTGAACCAATTTTAGAAGCAATGCCAACAAATACTGCACCAAAAGCATTAAAAAAAATCTAACTAGTATTTTTACTAGTTTTTTTGCTGGTTTTAATATATAATACGACTAAGGAGGAGATGAACTTATGGAATTATTATTAATAGGAGCATACCTAGCTTTGGTAGGATCATCTTATGTTAGTGGAAAATTTGTGGACAAAGCTTATTTTAGCAAATTAAAGAGACTTGGATATATTTCTACCGAACCAGAACTACATGGTGATGAAGCTAAGCTTGAACATGTGACTGATTTTATTAAAAACTTGCTTCTGTGCGCAACGCCTATTCTAAATTTTATTCCAATAATTGTCTTATTCGCTTTTGAGGCATGTTCTGATTCAACAATAAATAGTGAACTTAGTGAAGGAAAATTACGTAAAGTTACTGAAGAGGAATTAAAACAAAATTCAGAAGAAGGTTATTTACAAAAACGTATTGAGGAAGTTCGTCAATTTCAAATGACGATGGGACATAAAAATATTCCTCGACCTTATAGCGAACTATCAAATGATGAAAGAATCGCTTTATTGTTACAAGAATTGCAATTAGCATATGAAAAAAAAGCTATAGAAGAGGGTATTGATTTAACAGAAGCTGCACCAATTTTAGAAGCAATGCCAGGTAATAATGAGCCGAAGGGTCTAAAAAAAGAATTACAACACTAATATTTAATAAAAGTATTTACTATAAACAATAAAATGTGATATTATATTACTATAGTAATCATATGGAGGTGTTTAATATGGGCTTAAAATCTATCAAGGATGCTTTATTTCCAGCTGTAGATCCGGATATTGATATAACAGAAGATGGTTCATATGAAAGTACAAATGAAAAAGTAGAAACAAGAGCAAATAATGGTAATAAGATGATATTAGTTGAGCCAAGAGCGTATTCTGAGACTCAACAAATAGCTGACCATTTAAAGAGACGAAATTCTGTAGTTGTAAATCTAAAAAGAGTTACAAATGATCAAGCAAGAAGAATTATTGATTTTTTGAGTGGTACTTTGTATGCCATTGGTGGAGAGCTACAAAAGCTAGGTAACGGAATCTATCTTTGTACACCTAAAAATGTTAATGTTGAAGGTCGTATAAGTGATGAAGAAGCCGAAAAGAAGAACAAAGCTAAGATTGAAGACGAAATGGATTTTTAATTAAAAACAAAGTCGCTCTTGAGGTGATAATATGAAGAGATTTGAACGTAGTTTTAATGGCTATAATGTTCGTCAAGTCAATGCTTTCGTCGATGATGTTGTTGAAAAAGTCGATGACATGATTACTAAGATGAAAGGAAAGGATTTAGAAATCGAAAGATTAACTAAAGAACTTGAACATTATAAGAGTATGGATGCCACTTTAAATAGAGCAGTACTTATGGCTGAAGAAGCTAGTAATAAGTATAAAGAGAATTCTATTAGTGAAAGTGATTTAATAGTTAGAGAAGCTAAAAAGAATGCTAATAGAATAATTAATGATGCTTTACTTAAGGCTGAAAGAATCGAAGAAGATGCAAGCCGACTTAGAAGAAATATTATTACCTATAAGAGAAGAATAAAAGCTTTAATTGATCAACAAGCAGATATGATTGACGATTTAGATAAGGTTGATTTAGATTAATAACAAGATATTCTTGTTATTTTTTTTAGAATAAGAGGATGATTGATATGGAAGATAAGTTATTTGGAAAAATTCGTGTAGAGATGAAGATTAGATCATATGGAACTATCAAATTGGATTTGGATGCTGATGAAGCACCAATTACGGTTGAAAATTTTATTGGATTAGTTAGATCGCACTTTTATGATAATCTATCTTTTCATAGAATTATACCTAATTTTATGATTCAAGGTGGAGATCCAACGGGAACAGGAATGGGTGGATCTAGTACAACGATTAAAGGTGAATTTAAAGATAATGGTGTTGATAACTATTTGAAACATACTAGGGGAGCTATATCTATGGCAAGATTAGGAAGTGATTATGATTCAGCATCATCACAATTCTTTATCGTTCATAAGGATTCATCATTTCTAGATGGTGAGTATGCCGTTTTTGGTTATGTAACAGAAGGAATAGAAGTAGTAGATAAAATTGTTGCAGCTTCTAAACCAATCGATAATGATGGAACGATAGTGGCATCTGAGCAACCAGTGATAACTTCCATCGAAGTAATAGAATGATTATTCATTCTTTTTTTGTTGAAGATAAAGTATCGCTTTGATATAATCTGCTTAGGATGGTAATTATGAAGAAAAGATTAATTTTATTATTATTTATATTTTTATTAACAACAATCAGCGGATGTAAGCGTGTAGAGGAACAAGAAAAAGAAGAAGAAAAAAAGGATTATGAGATAAAAAACATACAATTAATCGAATGTCTTAGTAATGAATTAGGAGCTCATATCGTATCAGATAAATTAGATGCCCATGAATTACCAATAAAGGAAATATTTAAGGAAACTCCTAAAGATATGACATATTATGAAGGTGTATATAGTAGTGATGATAATCTTTATGTCATTTATTCATCGTCCCCAACTGTTATGAGTGATCTAGATGTTATCGAAAAATATTTTGCTTCTAGATATAAAGAGTATTACAGATATTATCCCGATTATGAAGGAGTATACATTTATTTTCATAATTCACTAAATGAGATTGGTTTTGATGAGATAATGGATAGATGTACTATTAGAGATGAAGAAAAAGAAAATGATAAAAAAGAAGAAATGCGAAGAAAAATGCCTGAATCATCTTTGAAAAAATTAAAGAATACCAATAAGATTGTTATTAAGAAAGATGATAAAGAAGTTGGAATTATTAAAAGTAAAAAAAGTATCAAGAAAGTATTAGATGCTCTTGATAGTAGTTACACTACCCTTAGAGATGGTGATCTTTTTATATGTAATGGACGTTATCTTGATTTAGAGATGTATAATGGAAATCAAAAATTGGATACCGTATTCTTAAGTAGTAATGGGTTTGGTGTTAATCTTGAAAGCATAAATAGTTTCGGTTGTATACTTTATGGTATTGGAGAAAAAGATTTAGGTCTTAATCAGTTAATCAAAAAAGAAACCGATTATATACATTTTTACATATTAGATTTGTCTGATAGTGATGAAGAAAGAAAAGATATCTTAATAGGTGAAGATAATAAATATAAATATTACTTTGAAGGAAAAACACTTGATGATGTTTTTATAACATTTGATTTAACTGGTAGAACTAAAAGATTAACTGATGCTATAAAGGACAAAGATATAACTTTAAAACATTTAGAATATAATTGGATGTGTAAAAAGCAAAGAAAGTAATAACGATGTTATAATAGGTATTATTTATATTCTATATTTAAAAAGAGTTATGCGTAAATCAAAAGAAAATTATATTATTGAATTGTTAATTATGCTATAATTTTATTATAGTAAAATAACACTAAGTTATCATTGAAAGAAGTGAAGTGGATGAAAAGACTAAATCGTAATAAAAAGTTTAATAAAACGATGATATTATTATTCGCAATTATGTTTGTTGGACTTGGATTCGCAGCATTAAGCGCAACACTAGGGATTAATGGTTTTACAATGATAGGTCATATTAGATTTGATGTTCATTTTGAAAATATAAGTGTAAATGAAGGTAGTATGGAAGCAGAAATGCCCGCAACTATCAATAAAAATAATAATACACAAATTGATTTTAGTCTGGAATTAACAACCCCAGGAACATATTATGAATTTGAAGTAGATATTGTAAATGGGGGAACGCTAGATGCGTATTTATCAAGTATTGAGTTATTAGGATTAGATGATGCAGCACAAAAATATTTGGAGGTAACTTATAATTATATTAATGATGATAAACCAAAAGTAGATGATTTACTTCTACCAGGAGAAACCGAAAGAATTAAAGTAAGAGTAGAATTTAAATATGATATAACGGATAATGATTTACCAGCAATTGGAACAAAAAATGAATTAGGTTTACGACTAGATTATGTACAAGATAACGGAATTGGAAAAGAAAGAGACGAAGATGCAATTTATGTAAATATCTTAGGTCAGGATATGATTGCTTATATAGATAACAAGAAAAGTAAACATGTATCAAGCGAAACAGGTATTGATTTTAGTGTTGTACCATCAGATGAAAATGGGAAAGGACTTTACCTTAGAGCGGGAACAGAAGGTGATGAGTTTCCAATATTTTATTTTCGTGGAGGAGATGATCAAGATGGAGACGGGGTAGAAGATTATCTTAATAATCATGTTTTATTTGGAGGCTTTTGCTGGAAAATCGTTAGAACAACAGAATTAGGTGGAATAAAGTTGATTTATGATGGAGTACCTGATTCGAATAATCAATGTCATAATACAGGAAGAGCATCACAAACAGGAACAGCGAAATTTAATTTCAATTATACTTCGTTAGCAGACGTTGGATATATGTATGGAACAAGATATTCGTATACATCATGGGATGATGCAACTTATCCATATGTGTATGGAAGTGATGTAACATATAGTAATGGAGCATATACTTTGGTAGATGCATCGGATTCCGATATAGTAGCAAATATCAAAACAAAACATTATACATGTAAGTTAACAACAAATGAAGCGTGTAGTACGATATATTATGTATACTCATACTATCAACAAAGAGTCTATGCCATAGCATTAACAAATGGATATAAGTTAGAAGATATTATAAGTAATTCATATACAAATAAAAATAATTCATCAATAAAGTCGTCTATAGATAATTGGTTTGCAAGCAATTTAAAAGGTCAAGAGGATAAACTAGAAGATGCCGTATGGTGTAATGATCGAAGTATAACAAGTGGAGGATATCTTGATAATTCAGATTTAACAACATTATTAAATGGTTATACATATTTTGGTGGATATACAAGAAATGCATCAGCATACAAACCAGGTTTAAAAAATGAAGATGCATGTCCAAATAAAGATGATAGATTCACAAAGAGAGATATACTTAATGGAAATGGAGCATTAGAATATCCAGTAGGTTTAATAACAGGAGATGAAGCAACGGTAGCAGGACATGGATATAGTGTATATAGTGAAACATCATATTTGAATACTGGAGAATGGTACTGGACTATGTCGCCGCCTCATGTCGCTCACTATGGTTATTTCTCTGACATGTTCGTCGTGCAATCGGTGGGGTGGCTGGGAACTACCGATGTATCTATGACCTCTCGTGGCGTTCGTCCTGCAGTTGTCTTGAAAAAAGGCATAGTAGCAACTAGTGGAGATGGATCATCATCAAACCCATATATAGTTGAATAGACTTTTCTTAATTGTTAAGGTTTATATAGATTGCATTTTATAGATGCAATCTTTTTTACATATTAATATTTTATACATGTTATAATAAAGATAAGAGGTATGT
>CAMXBB010000024.1 GCA_947179265.1 uncultured Bacillota bacterium | reverse complement strand
TTGCAACTAATCCCTTTCATCTTATCACATTAAGTAATTCATTATTTTTAATTATATTTTTTAATTCATCTTCATTAACACCAAACTGATTACCAGAAGTTAACCTAATAAGAACATGTATTACCTTTTCATATTTCTTACTTAATTTACTCAATAACTCATATTGATTTATTGATTCAATAGTATATCTTAAAACATCACTAGTAGTAATTATTTCTTTAATTGTATCTTCGTCTTTATATACTCCAGATATAACCATCTTAGATGGTGAAATATGCAGTTGCTTGCAAATATGGTATTCACCTGGTGAACATATCTCAAAGCGTTCAACACTACTTTCTAATTCCTTAGCAATAAATGTATTAGCTTTTATTGCATAAACCAAATCATTACCTACCAATTTTTTCTTAAGATAATTTATTCTATCTAATAAGTTATTCGAATCATAAACATATGTTGGAGTTCCATATTTTTTTATTATACTATTATAATCTGTCATTTTACTTCCTCCATCAATTTCTTACGATCAATCTTTCCGTTCTTAGTCATTGGAAACTCTTCCATTTGAATTAATTTCGTTGGTATCATGAACACTGGTAATACTTCTTTTAATTTTGAATGAAGATCCTTTTTATCGATATCACCAATATAGAATCCATATAGTTTAGATTTCTCATCATCAAAGATTGAACATGCTCTTATTACTTCTTCAAATTGCATCAAAGATTTATCAATTTCTTCCAATTCAATTCGATGTCCTAAATACTTTATTTGGAAATCTTTTCGACCAGTAAAAACGATATCTCCTTGTTCATCATAATGTCCTAAATCACCAGTACGATAAATATTTTCTAGATAAGAATCAATTAAAGGATTTTGCATAAAATGTGATTCAGTTTGTTCCTTATTAGCAAAATATCCTAAAGCTAATGAAGTTCCAGCAACACATATTTCTCCAGATTTATTAATATCTTTTATCTCTTTATTATCTTCATCTAATAAAAAAACTCTCTCATTTGGAAAAGCCTTTCCAATTGGTAATTTATCATTATACTCTCTATTTCTATCAATAATATGGTAAGTACAATTGCAAGTAATCTCTGTTGGGCCATAGATATTTACAAACATTGTATTAGGTAAATGAGACATCCATATATTCAAATGTTTAAGAGGCATCACTTCACCAGAGAATATTATTCTTTTAACTGTCTCAGGTACTTTATAATCTAGACCATGGAATGTTGTTATTAAACATAATGCGGATACAGCCCATGTTAGATTTGTTACTTTATTATCACATAAATAATCTAATAATTTGCTTGGATTAGAGAAATATGATTTAGGTACAATTACTAAAGTTGCTCCAACACACAATGATGTATATATATCTTTAACAGAAACATCAAAATCAAAAGGAGCTTGATTTGCTATTCTATCATTCTCTTCAAATCCAAATATATTACTAAATTTATTAATGAAATCGATTACTGATCGATGAGAGATAACTACTCCTTTTGGAACTCCCGTTGATCCTGAAGTAAAATTAACATATAATGGATCGTAATCAATATGTTTTAATCTTGCATTTGCTAATGCTTCATCATCAATTTCATTATTTTTCAATTCGTCAATTTTCCTTATTTCAATTTTATCAAAATACTTTTTAGCTAAATCATAATAAGTATCATCTGTTATAATCAATTTTGATTTTAAAGTTTCTGATATCTGTTTAATTCTATTTTCAGGAAGCTCTGGATTAATTAAGGAATAATAGCATCCTGAATAAGCAACACCTAAAAAAGCTATTAAAGTATCAATGCCTTTATCCATAAATATTATTATTGGTTCATTAAATATAGCTTTATTTCCTATGAAAGAACCAACACACTTTGCATAGTTATTTAACTCTTTATATGTTATAGTTTTATCTTCTTCGATTACTGCAATTTTATTTTCATTTGATTTTACAGCATTTACCAAATAATCAATTACACTATACATAACTTCCACCTACTTCTTTTATTATTATATCAAAAAAATCCTTACTATTAAGTGACATAACAATATTATCTTACCAATAAAATAAGTCATATTCTACCAACTATATGTTGCAATTAGGGAAAAATTAGTTGCATTATCCACATTATAATATAAACTCACTTTATATAGCTTTATTATACTACAAAATAATAATTCATTACCACAATTATATATTAATAGAAAAAAACTAGTCATAATGACTAGTTTCTTTTACCAAATCTCTTTTTTACTTCATAAAGTAATACTAATAATAATCCAACAAATATTGTCCATAAGACATATAGTCTAGTACTATCATCTTTTTCTTTTACATCTAATACAGGCTCAGTATTCTTAGTAGAAGTTACTTCACTTGTAGTTTTTTCTGTTGTTGAAGTAGTTGTTTGAGCAGGTGTTGATGAAGTATTTGGTTTATTTATTACTTCTGTACTTTGACTTGGTTTATTTTTGTCTTCTGATGATACAGGTAAATCAGTAGATGGTTTACTTGGAGTAACTGGTTTTTCAGATATACTAGGTTTATCTGGAATTGATGGTACATCTGGAACAATTGGAGTATCAGGAATAATTGGTTCATTAACATCATCTGAAATCCAATCAACCTTAGCTACTATACTTCCTTTGTTTCCAGCTTTATCAATAAATTCAAATACCATTTCTCCATTTGTAGTAAATACGTATGTTGGGTTTCCATAATTTGATATAATGGTTACTTCTTCATCAGTATATAAAGTCGCTGTAACTTCTTTATTAGTTTTATCAGTGATGTCATATTCTACTCTACCTGTTGGAGCTACTTTATCAATCCAATCTACTATTGCAACTGCAGTACCCACATTTCCGGCTGCATCAACGAATTGAAATATGAATGATCCATTCTTTGTAAATGTATATTTATTTGAACCATTATTGTTCTTAATAGTTACCCCTTCATCTGTAGTTAAAGTTACAACTACATCTTTATTTGTTAAAGTCTTAATATCATAAGATATTGTACCTTTTGGAATAGTCTTATCTATCCAATCAACTTGAGCAGTTACACTACCAGTATTACCTGCTTTATCAACATATTCAAATGTAAATTCTCCATTATCTGTAAAAACATATTTATGTAATCCGTCGTTATTAAGAATAGTAATATCTTTATCTGCAGTTATGGTTACTATTACATCACCATTTGTTATAGTTTTAATACTATATGATACATTAACAATAGGAGCAACTTTATCGATCCAATCTACCTTTGCTGTAGCGCTTCCTTTATTTCCAGCTTCATCTATAAATTCAAAAGTAAATTCTCCATTTTTAGTGAAACGATATTCATCACTACCACCATTATTTAGAATCGTTACTTCCTTATCAGTAGTTAATTTAACAATTACGTCTTCATTTGTTAATGAAGTCTCACTATAACTTATAGTTCCTTTTGCAACTTCTTTATCAATCCAATTTACTGTTACAACTGTTGAACCTACAAGACCATTTTTACCTACATATTCAAATACGAATGTTCCATTTTCAGTAAATGTATACTTATTTGATCCACCATTGTTAGTAATTGTAACTCCTTCATCTACTATCAATGTTACAACTACATCTTCATTAGTACGATCGTAAGTGCTATATACAACCATACCTTTTGGAGCATTTTTATCAATCCAATTTACTGTTGCAGTAGCACTTCCTTTATTTCCAGCTTCATCTTCAAATTCAAATGTAAATTCTCCATTTTCAGTAAATAGATAATTAGTTGATCCACCATTATTGGTTATTGTTATTTTTTCTGATGGAATTAATACTGCTAATACTTCTCCACTTGTTGCTACCTCAGTACTATAAGATACTGTAGCAGATGGAGCAGTCTTATCAATCCAATCTACTTTTGTAGTTGTACTTCCTTTATTTCCGGCTTTATCAGTATATTCAAATGTGAATTCTCCATTTTCTTTAAATGTATAAGCTGCACTACCATTATTATTAAGAATTGTAATATCTTCATTTGCTGTAATTCTTACAGTTACATCTTTATTTGTTATCGTTTTTGTACTATAAGATACTATAACTTCAGGAACTCCTTTATCAATCCAATTAACAGTTGCTATTGCTAGTCCTTTATTACCAGCTGCATCAACAAATTCAAATGTAAATTCTCCATTATTTGCAAACACATATTTGTTTGATCCACCATTATTTGTAATAGTTAGACCATCATCAATAATTAATGTTGCAGTTACATCTTTATTTGTTAATGAATTAATATTATAAACAACTATACCTTCTGGAGCATTTTTATTTATACAACTTACAGCAGCTGTAGCGCTTCCTTTATTTCCGGCTTCATCTATAAATTCAAATGTAAATTCTCCATTTTCAGTAAACGTATATGTATCTAATCCATCATTATTTGTTATTGTTACTTTCTTGCTAGGTTTTAATGTAACGACTACATCCTCATTTGTTAATGATGTTGCACTATATTCAATATCAGCAGTTGGAGCTACTTTATCGATCCAATCTACTATAGCTAAAATTGTTTTAGTTTTTCCACTAGCATCTGTGTATTCAAATTCAAATGTTCCATTTTCAGTAAATGTATATTCATTTGATTCATCATTATTAATTACTCTAATATTTTTATCACTAACAAGGGTTACAACTACATCTTGATTAGTTAATGTATTAATACTATATTTTAATTCAACATTTTGATCTACTTTTTCAACTTTAGTAGTATCTTCATATAGGTTAATCATAGTACCAGCCATAAAACTCTTACTTGAAGATACAGACGAAGTCTTTCTTCCTACTAGTTTAATATAATGTGCTTTTGTAGATTCAAAATCTATTGTACGTACAGCTGCATCAGCTGTATTTTTATATGTCCAGTCAGTTTCTGCTACTTCAGTATAGTTAACTCCGTCCATACTTACTAGAATAGCCATCTTTAAAGGTTTACCATTTCCACCAGCAAGTGGGACATATTCTAATGAACTTATAAACTTAGGTTCATCTAATTTAATAACTAATTCTTTAGTAGTATCTTTACCATCCCAATTAGAATGCCAGTTAGTATTAGGATTTCCATCGATTATATTTGTAGCATATCTTCCTTGAGCAGTAGCTTGACTAGAAACACTATGAATAGATAAATGTTTAATAGGTATATATTGTCTTTCTGGAGTATCAGTATCTTCAGCAAATATATATTCAATAGGATCACTTGCTAAAGTAGTACCTATAGCTTTTGTTCTAACTAGAAGCGTATTAGCACCTTTTACTACTGGTTCATTTTCAATATATGATTTCCATTCATCTTGACCAACAATCTTCCATTCCCAATTATCAGCATTAGTTACAGCAATTAAACGATTTTCTTTATCATTAAGTAACGCTCTAGTTGGAGCATCTGCTTTTGTAATATGAATTACATATGTCGTATCAGTTCCATTACGACGAACTATGATTCCGTTTTCAATATTTAAAGCATCGATTTCCTTATTTGATAATAAATGTTCTGAACCGCTAGCATTAGTCCAAGATGCACCACCATCGACACTATATGACCAATCAAAATCAACTTTCTCTGTATGTAATATTAACTTATTAGCATTCTTTCCATCTAGTGAAAAACTTGCTGCTAATGATTCTTCAGTACTCTCATAGATATTAATCATTGCAACTGATGCAAACATATTGTAAGTATCCATCTCTAGTTTTACAAATTTACCATAGACACTTTGTTCAAATTCGATTTTATATAAAGAACCATATGTTGAACAATTTTCAATACTTCCAGCTTGAGCCCAATCTGTACCATTAGTACTAACATATACTCTAGCATTTTTAATTTGATCTGGATCATTTGGTCTTCCAGGATATTTAATTTGAATAAATTCTAATCCACTAACATTTCTTGCTTCGTCTAACTCAATTGTTAAGTATGGTTTTACTGGTTGTTGTAATACATTTACAGCAAAGTCAGTATGCCATAAAGTTGTTCCGTTACCATCGATTGCATTTGGTGCATAGTATGGTCTTTTTGTATCAACTGATTGTGAAGAATAATCACTTATTGAAAGATGTTCAATAGGGATATATTTCTTCTTAAGATCTTCACTATCCTTAGTAAATGTATAAGTTAATTTTGTACTTGGTAATCTATTTCCTGTTGCTGCTACTCTTACAGTAATTGACTTATTACCTATTAAATCAGGTTCTTGATCACTAAATTTATTCCATACACCTTGGTCATTATAACGCCACTCAAGTGTTTCATCAGTACCAAATATTTTATTTTCTAAATCGTTAGCATATAGATTAGTTGGTAATCCTACTGAATCAAGAATATCAATCTTATATAAATTTTCTTCTGAATAATTAACACCTACAATGTGAATATAGATATCATTTTCTGAAGTAATACTATCAATTTCTGATTCTGTTAATTGCAATGCATGTGCTTCTTCAGCAGTAAATGCTACTTCCTTCCAAGTTTGTTTACCATCAATACTATAATCCCATCTAATTCCTGAATTATCAAATTTACTTGATAAGACAATCTTTCCTGCATTCTCTCCATCAAATGAGAAGTTAGCAAGGGAAGTATCAACTTGACCTAATAGATAAGATGCAAGTGTTCTAGTAAGTGATGGTTGATATACCTTAGTACCTGTATAAGCTTTAGAAGTATATAAAGTATCTGTTAGCAATACTGTAAATTTAAACTTATAAAGATTAGATGTTAATTTTGGTTGAATTTGATTCATCAAATTATAATATGCTAATGGGAATTCCATTAAATGTTCACACATTTTCTTAGCTAAATTAAAGTAATCTTCTTCAGTTTTAGATGAATCACTCTTATATAATTCAACTAACTCATGCCATGTATCAAGATCAAAATCTAAGGCATCGATAGATTTCCATAAATACTCTTCACGTTTTTGATAATCATTTCCATAAGATTCAGCAATCATTCTAAATTCAACTGATTTTTGATACTCATCAAATCTATTAATAGCTTCTTGAGCCATAGGCATAAAACCTACATTATATCCTTTAATATAGCTTCTATCATTACCCCATCCAAGAAGCATTCTTTCACCCTTCTCAGATTTAGTCCATCCACTTACGTCATTATCAATATTCCAATATCCTCTTCCTTGAGCATCTTGTGTATAATAAAGTAATGCTGCATGTCCTGGTTGTCCGATTACTGTTGCTGGAATACCATGTGATGTACGAATGTTAGAACCACTCTTAGAAATACCACCACATACACTTCCTGTACCAAATTCATTTCTAAAATTCATCCACATCTTGTAAGCTTTTTGAGTAGAAGTTGAATAATGGACACCATATTTAGAGAATATTCCTCCAAATTTTTCATCCCAATAATCTTTTCTAGCAGGGTCATGGAAGAATTCCTTATTATAATCAGGCCATACATAACTTATATAAGGATGTGGAGTTAGATAATTTGTAGCACCATTGTTTTTATCTATGAATGATTGAGTATAATCATGTAACCAAAGAATTGATTCATCATCAATAATATTATTCATTACAAAACGCATTTCTTCAACTGTATAGTTTTCAAACCATTTAGTAATATCAAGTTTTGCTGAAACAATTAATTTATCTTCAGAATATAATTTTTTAAATATTTCATAACGAGTTACTGCATCAGACCCATTATAAGGATTATCTGGAGACATCCATAAAGCTACCTTAGTTGAATGAGTTAACGATAAAGCAAAAGCCATTGTCTTATAAACATTACCTTTTACATTACCATATTTAGATACTTCAGTACTCTTCCAATCACTTTCATATTTACGTAATCTTGATAAAACTTTAATAGATTCAATATAAGAACCTGCAGGTTTACCACCCATTATATAAAGTTTTAAATTATCTAAATCTGTCATTAACCATTTGATTGTATCGGCATATTCAGATTCAGGATTTGCATATAGTTGTAAAATATCATAACCAACATTCTTAACATAATTTCTTTGTAATAATATTAATTCTTGATCTCTTGTTAGAGTATCACCTTTAAAGTTCTTTATTAGATTATCATACTCATTTAATGTTTTAATATAATCAGCTTTGTATGCTGTTTCACTTTCCTCATAACCTTCTTTTACTAATTTAGCATTAGCAAATACTGAATGGTCACTTGTATTATTCTTACCATTATCTTGTACAACAATTTTAAAATAATTAACATCTTTGATTGGATATTTTATGAAGTAAGCATCAGTATTACCTTTAAAAGTTGCATTATTTTTTACTCTTTCTTTTAAAGTCCAATTGATACCATCTTCTGATGTATGAATTTCAAATCTTACTCCGTTACCATTGCTTCCTGCAGTTACATTAACTCCTAAGTATGCAGTAAAATAGTCATAGTCATAAGATCTTAAGTCATAAGCAACTGTAGCATTAGCATGCGCAAAAACACCTTTTAAAAAAGCTTGTTTTTTACCATTAACTAATACAGTTATTGGATTACCACTTAAATCTTGATTTAATCTAATCTTATCGTAAGCGGTACTTGATATATTAGCCATATAAGGAATATCTGATAGATATATGTATTCCTTATTATTTTGAGTAGCTAAAGGTACTGCTACATCTTTCTTTATAGTTGCTTCACCATTTGCAGAATTAGAGTAATTAAACATTTTATTTTCTGCGACTAATTCTTTTAGTGGTGATGGAATATTTGAAAGATCTTTATGCTCCTTCATATGTGCACCAGAAATAAGAGCAGATGAAAAACCTACTAATAAACCTGCTCCAACTAAATAATTTTTATGTGAATCATAACTATAAAGTTTGTCATTTAATATATTATTTTTCATCACATAATCCCCCCATTTATTTATTTGCGACATATTCTATCACAGTCATGAAGAAATTGCAAATTCCAGAAGGCTTAAAAATCCCTCTCTACATAGGTAAATATATGCGAAAAAGTAATTATTAAACAATGCCAAAAATAACAAGTATTGTTACTTTTTGTAAAAAATTTATATACGATTTGCTAGTGCTACAAAAACATCTACTGGCAAATCTTCTGCACGATTACTTAAATCGAATCCATATTCATTAAGTATATTGGTAATTTTTGTTAAATCGTAACTCTTTAGATTGTTTCTTAAATTTTTTCTTTTAAATTGAAATGCATCTTTTATAATTCTATTTAATTTATCAATATCAACATCAACACGATTTTCTTTTTTCTTTAGTTTAATAATAGCACTATCAACATTTGGAGATGGCATAAAGCATTTTCTTCCAACTTCAAAAAGATATTCAACATCAAAGTAATGGTTTAATAATACAGTTATTGCACCATACTCACGATTACCAGGTTTTGATGAAAAACGCAATGCCACTTCTTTTTGAACCATAAAAAGACATTCTTCAATATCCAATTTTTGTTCAATAATTCTAAGAATTATTGGGGTTGTAATATAGTAAGGAAGATTACCTACTATATAAAGTTTTTTATAAAGCAAATCTTTTATATCATCTTTAACATTTCTATTCAAAAAATCATCATATATAAATAACTTGTTTTCACCTTCATATTTTGCTAAAAACTTTTTTACTTCTAAATCTATTTCATAACCCAAATAATATTTGCTCATACGTACAAGATGTTTAGTTAGAGCTCCACTTCCAAGTCCTATCTCTATAATTAAGTCTTCATCATTAGGTGCAATAGATGAAACGATTTTATTTATAACATTATTATCCTTTAAAAAATTTTGTCCATATCTTTTTTTAAAATTAAAGTCCATAGGTATCCCTCTTCGATAAGTTTACCATAAAAGAACTAATTATAAAATAAAAAAGATGCAACTATTTTGCATCTCTTTTCCATCCAAATCTTAAAACATCATATGTTATTTTATGACGACCTACATGTTTTATTGCATATTCTTCAGAAGGTACTAACAAATCAATATCATTTCCTAATACTCCTCTATCAAGAACAATTGCAAATATTGGTTCATCGCTAATATATCCAGCATCAAATTTTATAACAGATCCACATGGCAAATTCTTACTAGAAGCAACTATTCTTACATTACCATATACTTCATCATTATAAGTAGTTGTTCCATCACCAACATATTGTCCAGTACATCCTAAGTATCCACTACATAATTTGCAATGAGCTCCATATCCAGTTAAATCTCCAGTAAATGTATCTAATGGATATAGTATATCAGCCATTTGAATCTCATTAAGTTTAACTGCCATAGCAGTAAGATCTATTGTTTTATTTAAGTTTTCATTTGATAATTTATCATTTGCACTTACAATATTAACTTTTTGTAAGCAAACAACTGCAGCAATTAATAATAGAATCTTTGTGGTATTAATTATTTTAGTTGTTCTCTTCTTCATATTAATATCACCCTACATTTACATTGTAGCATTTTACATATTAAATGTCAAAAATTTCTTTAATGTTTTTATTTATTACCACAGATACTTCATTTAGTGGTATACTTTTAAGATTTGCTAAATACTCAGCAATAGTTCTGATATATTTAGGTTCATTATGATACTTTCTAAAAGGTTCTGGAGTTAAGAATGGAGAGTCAGTTTCTAATACAATTTTTTCTAATGGAATATCTTTTATAACCTCATCTGTTTTAGAATTTTTGAAAGTCATTACTCCACCAACACCGATATATAATCCTAGATTAATTAAAATATTCGCAGTCTCTAAACTACCACTAAAACAATGCATTATTCCTTTTATATGGTGTTTTTTTATTATTTCAATAGTATCTAGAGTTGCATCTCTACTATGTATTACTACTGGTAAATTATATGCTTCTGCTAAATTTAATTGCATATCAAAATACTCTTTTTGTTTTTCTTTTTCTTCTTTTCCATAATGATAATCTAAACCAATTTCACCTATAGCAACAAATTTACTATCGTTAATATTTTCTTTTATAATTTTTTCTAATTCATTTATATCATTATCAATGCTATCTGGATGGATTCCTAAACAATAATATATCTCTTTATATTTTTTTGAAGTTTCTATTACTTCATAACATTCTTTTATATTGGTAGCTGCTATTATTATTCTATTTACTCCTTCATTATTAGCATCTTTAATAACACTCGCAATATCACTATAATACTCATTAAATA
>CAMXBB010000023.1 GCA_947179265.1 uncultured Bacillota bacterium | reverse complement strand
TATGTGAAAAGCAATAGATTTTTATAAGAGTTTTATATTATTCTATAATTTTATTGAAGATCAAAAATTAGATAAGTCAGTCATTTCATTGCTAGATAAACTTACCATGACAGATTTTGAAAATGATGAAAATATCATGGATATTATTACACAAATCTTAAATGGTAGAATTTTAATTGAGGTTACAGAAGATTATGGTAGAGATATAGATCGATTTAAAGTCTTATTATTTGAAAATGGTAAATATTTTATATCTTCCATTGAATCTACTGGGAAGAAAATAGAACCTATAGATTATAATGATATAAATAAATATTATGTTACTATAGATGATTTTATTGATAATGCAAAATTTAATGGAGTAGAGGGACTTAATGCTTATTCTCGTCCGCTTACGATTTTATATTATTATGGAGACTACATGCTATATATAGCTCCAAACGGGGAGTTGGATATTAGTCGTGCTTGTTCGTTAAAAAATTGCCAAGATTCATTGAATGCTGAAATTTATAGAGATAAAGGTTTCATGAAATCTGAGCTTACCAATATGGTAAAAGAAATAAATGATGACGTTCGCATGACTAGTGATGAGGAACTTGTAAATTCTTACCACGAATTAATAAATGCTAGTGGATCTAAAAAACAAGCGGGAAGAATGAGATATGCTTTTGGAGTTTTAAGTAAGATTTTTAAAGGATATCAAAAAAAACAAGAACTAGATTCAGAACCAGTTCTTTCTGACGAGACGTATGATGAGATTACGAATAGATTTATTCAAGCTATGGACGAATATAATGTATCGTTAGATTTTAGAAAAATGAAAAAAGCTATAGAGCTTTATCATGAGTTTATCTTTTGTTGCTATCTAATCCAAAAACAAAAAAAGAATATATCAGATGTCCCTTTACTTGCCAAATTATCTTTTAAAGATATGGAAGTTGATCGTGATATTCTAAGTATGGTATGCCTAAAGTTTTTGGGAAGAGAGAATCAAATATATATTAATATTAATTCTTCACCATTCGTCAATGTTTTATCATATGATGATGCTCGTGGTGTGTATTCAATGACGGGGATAGATGAAGATGGTGTTAAATATTCACAAGATGTAACTTATAGCGAAATAGCTGAACATTATATGAGTTTAGATGAATTTGTTAATCAATCTGCCTATGTTGCTCGTTATGGTTATGAGGATGGTGTTACCTACGTTATTTTATTTACTTTAAAAGATTGTGCGGTCTGTCTAGATGAAAAAGGAAAAGTTATAGTACGTAACCACGTTCCTCTCAAGAATTTTATAACTGCGGTGGAAGCATCACCATATAACGACAAAGAACTTATGAAATTAGCGATTGCAAGGATGGTTCAAGAAGACTTATTTAATTATAATGAGAGTAGTGGATCTAAAAGTAATAAACATAAATTTTAAAGCCCGAAATTGGGCTTTTTAATTTGGAGATTATCTAATGATATATTTTTCTTGAATTTATGCTGATATTTATGTTTAATGCCTTGATTTAAGCCACAAAAAAACGTATAATACCTTTATATGGATGAAAGAGATGTGTTGAAATGAAAAACGTTAAAGAGATAAAAGTAGAAGTAAAAGGTAAAGAATGGCAAGATGCCCTTGATAAAGCTTTTAATAAGAAGAAAAAAGATATTAAAGTAGATGGCTTTAGAAAAGGTGCTTGTCCTAAAGATGTATATATTAAAAAGGTAGGTATCGAAGCATTATTTATGGATGCTTGTGATATAGCTATTGAGGCAGCTTATAAAAAAGCTTATAAGGATGCTGATATGGAAATAGTTACAGAACCTTCAGTATCTATTGAAAAGGTTGAGGAAAAAGGAGCAACTTTTGTATTCACATTAGTAGGACGTCCTGAGATTACTTTAGGTGATTATAAAAAATTAGGTGTTAAACGTGAGAAAGTTACTGTAACTAAAGAAGAAGTTGAACACGAGATTGAACACTTAAGAGAACATATGTCTGAAGTAGTTATCAAAGAAAAAGGTAAAGTTGAAAATGGAAATACTGCCGTAATCGATTTTGAAGGAAAAGTTGATGGAAAAGTTATTCAAGGTGGAACTGGAACTGATTTCGCTTTAGAGATTGGAAGTCATACATTTATTCCTGGATTTGAAGAGGGAGTAGTTGGAATGAAACTTGGCGAAACCAAGGAATTAAATCTTAAATTTCCAGAAGACTACACTCCTGAATTAAAAGGAAAAGACGTTGTATTCAAAGTAACTGTTAAAGAGATTAAAGAACGTGTTAAACCAGAATTAAATGCTGACTTCTTTGAAGATTTAGGAATGGAAGGTGTTGATTCTGTTGCTAAATTAGAGAAAAAAGTTGAAGAAGAAATTAAAGAAGCAAAAACAAGAGAAGCTGATGATAAATACATCGACGAATTATTACATAAAGCAACTGATAATATGAAAGTTGATATCAATAATGAAATAATCGATGATGAAGTTAAGAGAATGATTGCTCAATATAGTCAAGAGTTACAAAGACAAGGTATTACATTGGAACAATATTTAACTTATACTGGATCTAAGATGGAAGATATCGAAACAATGATGAAACCTCAAGCAATTGCTAGAATCAAGACTAGATATTTACTTGAAGAAGTTGTTAAAGCAGAAAAAATCGAAGTAACTGACAAAGAAATCGAAGAAGAGATTAAGAAGGCTTGCGAACAATATGACATGAAGGAAGCTGACTTCCTAAATGCTATTGGTGGTAAAGAAATGGTTAAATATGATTTAACTATGAGAAAAGCTATAGAAATAATCAAAGAAGGCTAGTAGAAGCCTTCTTTTTTATAAGTATTCCAGTTTATGAAGTTTACTGCTATTAAAAAGAATTACTAAAATAATATCAATTATTTCGGCGATTATTAGCGAATAAATTCCGATACTAAATAAACTTAAAACGAATATTAAGATTAGTTTTATAATACAGGTAACTAGAGTAACATTCATCGTATATTTGCTTAGATTAAGACCTTGAAGAGCACTTACTAATGGGCCTTCTACATAGAATAATGGGAAGAATATTGAAAGTAATTTAATATAATCAATACCTTTGTCGGTATTATAAATGACATCAAGCAACAATGGAGAATAAAAGTAGGTAAATAGACAAAATATTAAACCAATAATGAATGAGATCCCAATACTACTTAAGATACGTTTCTTTACTAATGATTTATTTTTATAATTTTTGGATATCTCAGGAATTAGAGTAGTATTTAATGCCATTGAGAAGAATGATGGCATTGTAAGAATAGGAATTACATAGGCATTATATACTCCATATTCTCCTAAGATATAGGCAGAAGAATAACCGGCGAATGTTAGAGCATGCATCAGGATTATTGGCTCAAAAAAATAACTGATATTACCAATAAGACGGCCTGATACTGAAGGTATAGAGATTCTTAAAATATTTGATGCAATCTTTGGTCTAATCTTTAAATCATTTAAGGTAAATTTTAAATTTTTAGGAGCAAAGAAGAGATAGGTTATAATCTGTACTACTTCACTTATTGCTGATAGAATAATATAACCAGATACGGCTATTATTGTGCCTTTTTTCATAAGTATTGGTATTACTATTACTAATAGAATAAGTCTTGATAATTGTTCCAATATATTACTTATGGCATTGGGCATCATGTTTTGCTTTCCAAAATAATATCCTTTTAAAATACCTGATATAGTAGTAAATGGTAAGATAAATGATATCGATACAATTGGTAAATAAGCATCCGGATTTTTTAGTAAAGTATTTGCAAGAAATGGTGCAAATGAGAATACGAAGATGATAACAATGACATTGAAAAGTAAAGCTATTGGAACTATCGAGGAGATAACTCTGATTCCACGATAGTTATTTCGAGCCATTATCGAAGATACAGCATAAGGAAGCCCCAATTGAGTAATAGCTATAAGTAAAGAATAGGTTGGCATTATTAGGGAATATAGATTTATTCCATCACCAATAATACGTGTAAATATTATTCTAATAAAGAAACCTAAAAGTTTACTAATTAGCGATCCAAACATTAAAATTATAGTTGATTTTATGAATATATTTTTCATTAATTCTCCTTTAATAATAGTGAATATTGTTATATAATAATATATATGTTAAACAATTCGAATTATTAAAAGGGTGTGCTAGTATGGAAAATAAGATTAATTCACAAAAAGAACTTTTTAATCGTCTCTTGCCAGCTCTACGCACTAAGAAACATGAGTTGATTGCAAGTGGTATAAAGATTGTAAACGAATATGATATTTGGAATTATAATAAGATTACTAATTGGGTTTCATCCACTGAGTTAACCTTAGCCACGATGGTTGATAATATCTTAAATACTGATAATCGTTTATATGAAGAATACGTAATAGAAAAGATGAAAAAGATGAATAGAAATGAGTGATAATGATGGAAGAATTGTTCCAAAAATTATTAGATATATCAAACGACAATGGATATAGTAAAGAAGAAATTGAAAAGATAACTAAGGCATATGAATATGCATCACTACAACATAAGGGAATGAAAAGAAAGAATGGAGACATCTATATAAGTCATCCTTTGAATGTTGCCCTTATTGTAGCTGATTTAAATACTGATGCTTCCGCTGTTGTTGCAGCATTGATCCATGAAGTCATTGATCATGGTTCTTCTTCATATGAGGAAATTGAGGAGTTATTTGGTGAAGATATCAAGAATGTCGTAGTATCTTTAACCAAAGTAAATCGTCTTCATTTGCTTGAAGACTCAGAAGCAACTTCACTTCATTTAAGAAAAGTACTTGTAGCATTAGCTGAAGATGTTAGAGTTATTATTCTTAAACTTGCAGGTAGATTGCATAATTTACGCACATTGGAAGGACTTCCACCAGATTTGCAAAAGATTAAAGCTTTAGAGACAAGAAATGTGCTTATACCGATTGCTCATCGCTTGGGTATTAACTATATCAAAGCAGAAATGGAAGATATTACATTTAGAGTATTAAAACCAGAAATATTTGAAGAGATCGAAAGTGAACTTCCAGCTCCTAGAGCAGAACTTAATGATTACTTAAAAGATATGATGAGTGATATCTCCGAGATGTTAGTCGATAATAACCTTAAATTTGAAATGAAGGGGCGTGTTAAGAGCGTATCGTCTCTTCATAATAAACTAAGCAATGGTAAAAAATGGAAAGAGATATATGATATTTTAGGAATTAGAATCATCTGTGAAGAGGTAAGTGATTGTTATTTAATCATCGGACTTATTCATTCACTATATCGTCCGATTCCCAAAAGATTTAAGGATTATATTGCAATGCCGAAAGGGAATTCATATCAATCATTACATACAGGTATTTTGGGTCTTAATGGCTATCCGGTAGAAGTTCAAGTAAGAACTAAGGATATGAACGAGATAGCTGAACATGGTGTTGCTTCTCACTGGTCTTACAAGGAAAAAGGTAAAAAGAATGTTCAAAACGTAATGGAACAAAAACTTCAAATGTTTAGAAATATAATCGATGTTAATTCTGATGAAATCAGTGATGATGAAGCTTTTGCGGATAATATCGAAAGTGAATTATTATCAGAGTTAATCTATGTTTATACTCCTAAGGGAGATGTTGTAGAATTACCAAAGGGATCTAGTCCAATCGATTTTGCTTATCGAATTCATTCAAAGGTTGGAGATACAACAGTTGGTGCTGTTGTAAATGATCAAATAGTACCGTTGGATTATGAATTACAAAATAACGATATAATTAAAATTATGACGAATAGTTCAAGTCAGCCTAATAAAGATTGGCTTAATATTGTTAAGACGACTGCAGCTAAGAATAAGATAAAATCTTTTTTCTCTAAAAGAGATAAAGAAGAATATATTGCTCGTGGTAAAGAATTGTTAGAAAGAGAACTAAGACGCCAAAAGATAAGTTATACCGATGCTTTTAACGATGAGCGACAAGATAAGTTGTTAAAAGATCTTAAAGTTGGTTCTTTAGATGAGGTTTATTTACTTATTGGGTCAATGCGTTATACTCCAATATATATCGTTAATCTTTTGTTTGAAGATAAACAAAATGTTCAAGATATTTTACTTGATAAGGTAATGAATAGCAGTAATAATGTTCCTAAAACTAATTATAAGAATGATATTATCGTATCAGGATGTGATGATATCTTAGTAAACCTAGCTAGCTGCTGTAAACCAGTATTAGGGGATGAAATAATTGGTTATATCACTAAAGGACAAGGAATAACTGTTCATAAGAAAGATTGTGTTAATATTCAAGATATAACGGAGAGATTGATTGAAGTTAAATGGAACGAAAACAATAATGACGTTAAACAATATATTACTAAGATTAGTGTTCTGACAAATGGAATTGATAACAAACTAGTAGATATTATTACCAAAGCAACTCTGAGGGGAGTAAATGTTAGTAGTTTAAATGAAATCACCCGTAATGATAAGATTACTTATGATTTGCTTATAAAGGTTCAAAATAAAAATGACTTAGATCTATTTATAAGTGATATTACTTCATTATCATTTGTAGAAAGTGTCAAGAGGTATTAATGAAAGCAGTTATACAACGTAGTAAAAAATCAAGTGTTTCGGTTGATGGAAACCTTATAAATAAGATAGATAGTGGAATGGTAATCTTACTTGGTGTATCAACTACTGATACCAGTGAAGATGTTGATTATTTGGTAAGAAAGATTGTTAATTTGCGTATTTTTGATGATGAAAATGGCATCATGAATAAATCAATTATTGATGTTGGTGGGGAGATCTTATCGATATCACAATTTACTTTGCAAGCGGATACTAAAAAGGGCAATCGTCCTAGCTATATAAATGCTATGCGTGGTGAAGATGCTATTAAATATTACGAAGAGTTTAATGACAAATTAAATGGATATGTTAGAACATATCCTGGAGTATTTGGTGCAGAAATGATGGTTAATATTGAAAATGATGGACCAATAACGATCATAATCGATTCAAAGGATAAGTAATTTACTTATCTTTTTTGTATGCCAATCATACTTCCTAAAGTGGCAGATACAAGAATGATTAGATAATAAGTAATCATATTAAGGTTAAGAGTAGAACCTAGAATAACACTTAAAAGGAACATCACTACAATAAAACATATTCCTAGTAGAAGTCCCTTTTTATAAGCAGAACTTTTGGTATTTCGACCAACAAGTATTCCTGATGAGAAAGTAATTGCAATAATGCTAAGAAGGTAGATGAGAGTAGGGATTTCTATTTCAAAGATATTAAATATTGAGAATACTAGGGGGATTAGAAAGATTATTCCTGTCATAATGCCGATTTCTTTTAGATATTTTTTCATATTATCACCTAGTTAATTATATTTAGCAATAAAAAAAGAATTACTAAATGTAATTCAAATTTCGGTTGCTTCACTTGCAGCTTTGCTATAGGCTCTAAAAAGGCCGCCAGCTCCAAGCTTTATTCCGCCAAAATATCTAATGACCACTATGAGAGTATTGTCCAAATTCTTCTTTTCAATTATGTTATAAATTGGTGTTCCTGCCGTATTTGCAGGTTCTTTATCATCGGTCTTTTTTACCTTTGTTCCAACCTTGTAAGCATAAGGGAAGTGCCTTGCTTTCTTATGTTCTTTTTTTAATATTGAGAGTATCTCATCGATTTCTTCAATTGAATCAACTTCATAATATAGACCAATAAATTTTGATTTTTTTACTTCATAGGTAATCTCTTTCAATAGCTTCATCATATCACCAATTATATTATACTATTATTTTATTAATTTCTTAAGTGGTTTAGCATCTTCATGTAATTTTCTAAAACTAGAGCATTCATCATCTAAGTACGTTATGTTTGCATCACGATAAAGATCTCGTAAATTAGTTTTGTCACTTGTCATAAACATTTTAAATAGTGCGATACCTTTTTCGGGATCTTCAATGGTTTGTTTTGCTAAGTCAGCTGCTGCTAATACAGAGTGAGTCATGTCATTTATGTATGATGTTGGAAACCTATATAATTCAAAATAATTATCTTCAGATACTCTATCAGCATTGGAAATTCTAGCCAAGTCCTTATTTAATCTCTTTACACTAGGTTTGACTAGATATTTTGAAAGAATATATTGTTTTCTGATACACCACATATAATCGATGCTTTTTACTAAGCGGTCATTGATTGATGCATGAATTAATCTAGGATCAGTTGTAACCTTATCAAGGTAGTTAGCACAAAGAAATTCGAAATAGTAAGCTTCAAGTTCGGTAAGATAATTTCGAACGATTGGGTTAAGATTGGTGCCAAACAGATTCATTGATAACATGTGACCGATTTCATGAGATAATGTTGTAAAATCGGTAAGTCTTTTACGCATATAATATGATGCAAATACAACATTTTGATAAGGGTTTTTGATGCATCTTCCACGTACTTCATCACACAACTGATTTGCATCACTAGCTTCGGTGATTCTTAAATGGCCATTTTTAGGATCTGTAAGAATATGAGCAGCTTCGGATATCGCCTTATCATTAAGAGAATCAAAGGCATATAATATTTCCCCAACAAGTATTTCTGGTGTTAGATATGGAAGATGTATATTGATTAAAACTTCTTCATCAGGTGCATAATTTAAGCATTCATTTAACGACACATCAACCATTTTGGGATCTAGTTCCCTTAAATCCTTCATAGCTTCTCTAAAGTTTCTTCCTAATTCCAAGTGACTTTGGAGATTTGCTCTAGTATTGGTTGGGTCAAAAGTTGTAAGTTTGCCCTCTAATTCAGCTAGTAACATCTCCTTATATTCTTCACTTAGATTGCTATTCATAATATCTTCACGAGTCCAATTGAAATTTGTCATAATTATCTCCCCTAAACAGGATAATATAATAACATAACATTTTAAAATAGGGAATAATTATAGTATAATAATTGTATAAAGAGGTGTTGTTATGATATCCGAGAAACTTAAATTAGTACCGCATTTACCTGGAAGTTATCAAATGAAAAATAAGGATGGAATAATTATTTATGTTGGAAAAGCTAAAGATTTGAAGAATAGATTAAGTTCTTATTTTACAGGTAGAGTTACTGGTAAAACCAAAAAGCTAGTTTCCGAGATTGCTGATTTTGAATATATCGTTACATCATCTGAATTGGAATCTTTTATATTAGAAATCAATTTAATAAAAAAATATGATCCAAAATACAACATACTTTTAAGAGATGATAAGAGTTATCCCTATATTCAGTATAAAAATGATCCTTATCCAACCTTAAAAGTGGTAAGATACCTACAAGTTAAGAAAAAAAATGCTAAAAATCTATTTGGGCCATTCGTTAATGCTTATGCCGCTAGAAGAATTGTTAACTTAATAAATCGTTTATATCCTTTAAAAAAGTGTGAAGGGAAGCCTAAAGAGGTTTGTCTTTATTATCATATTCACGAATGTCTAGGATATTGTGTTAAAAAGGTAAATCCTGAAGAAGTAAAGAGGATGGAAGAAGATATCTTAGGTTTCTTAAATGGAAATGATGATATTATTTTAAGTAAACTGATGTCAATGATTCAAATGCATTCTGAGAATCTCAATTTTGAAGTGGCTAAGGAATTAAAGGATGAACTAGATTATATAAAAGTTGTTATGGAGCGACAAAAGGTTGAATTGCATGATTTAATCGATAGAGATATTATCAATTATTATTTCGATAATGGTTTTATTTCTATTGAGATATTCTTCATAAGAAAAGGTAAATTGGTTGGTCAAAATAATCGTATTATACCTGTTAATGATGATTATATCGATGATATTGAGTCCTTTATTGCGCTTTTCTATTCCAAAAACGAAATACCTCGTGAAATCATAACAACTGATGAATTGAATTTAGAGATGTTATCTAATATGTTAGAAACGAGGTTTATCAATGTTACTAGGGGAGATAAAAAGAAACTTTTGGATTTAGCTTATACGAATGCTAAAATTAGTTTAGAGAATAATTTTGAAGCTATAAATCGCAAGATTGAAAGAACTAGTGGAGCTAATGAAGAGTTAGAGAAACTTCTTAATATGAAGATATATCGAATAGATTCTTTCGATAACTCCAATCTATTTGGTAATTTTGCTGTATCAGGTATGGTTGTATATAAGGATGGTGTTCCTAGCAAAAGTGATTATCGTAAATATAAGGTAAGTGTTGATAAGAATGATGATTATCATACGATGAAAGAGGTAACCTATCGAAGATATTTTAGAGCATTACTTGAACATACTGAACTACCAGATTTAATTCTGGCAGATGGCGGTATTACTCAAGTACACGCCATAAAAGAGACACTAACAGAACTAGGTCTGGATGATAAAATAAAGGTATGTGGTATGGTCAAAAATGATAAACACCGTACTAATGAATTATTAGATGGCGATACCTTAGAAACGATTCCTATAGATCGTATGAGCAATGTATTTCATTTTTTAACTCGTATTCAAGATGAAGTGCATAGATATACCATTGATTATCATAGAACTCTTAGATCTAAAGGGTCAATATCTAGTATCTTAGATAATATTGAAGGAATAGGTAGTGTTAGAAAAAAAGAACTTATAAAAAAATTTGGTTCAGTAAAGAGAATGAATGAAGCAACAATTGAAGAATTGTGTGAGATTATTCCTGAAAATGTAGCTGTTAACTTAAAACAATATTTACATGACTTCACACAAAAGATTATTGATAGTAAATAGAATTTATTATAGAATTAATATAGGGTGAAAAAGATTATGGCAAAAGATTTATATGAGAGTAGACAGATGTATCAAGGCCCTTGGATATTCTTTATCCTTATACCATTAGGGGCAATTATTTTAATATTTCTAGCTGATAAATGCTTTGATATTTATTATAAAAACTTAACAGCAAAGGACACAAGAACTGTTTTAGAGGAAATGCTTACATTAGATTCTCTAACTACTCAAGAAGACTATGTTGAATTTGCTTATAAGCGATTTAAGGATCTAGGATATGATATCGATACTATAAATATCGAGTTTATCGATGAGTATATCGTTATTTTAACATCAAGGTCATATTTTTCCGTAATCGGAGAAATTATCTCGGGAACTAAAAAGGTTGCTGAATCTCGTTATAAAGGTAAATATAATGAATATAAAGAAATAGTTATCGAAGAATATACAGATGAAGACGAAGAAAAATATTTTGGTACTGAAGATGATATAGGAGAACAATAAAGGATGATTTTATAAAATCATCCTTTTATATTTGTTAATAAGATTTGCTATAAAAGTATAGTTTTCATTACTTAGATTACCTTTATATAAAGCAATATCAAATTTGTTTGGATC
>CAMXBB010000022.1 GCA_947179265.1 uncultured Bacillota bacterium | reverse complement strand
ATATATAATCACTATTAAAATAACTTGTTATCAGAAGTAATATTGTTACTAGAATTGATGTTTTCTTAAATCCAATAATGTTTTTTATTCTATTAGCGCATGTTATTAAGAACATTAAAACATCAAATATCCAATAGAAGCAAATAATATTTTCTAGATTTGCTGAATTATTAAATAAAGTAATCTTCTTTAGAATAATATATTCTGGATAACGATAAACTCCAACCATATTAGAGCCTAATATACCTAATGTTATAGCAAATAATATCATCATAGTCATTGATGATATAACATAAGTCTTTATAACTGATATATCTTTATGCTTTTCATCCTTTGATATAAATATTGGTGTAGTTGATAGTAAAGCATATTCTAATGCCGACATTAGAATATTATTGATACTAGTATTACTATATGAGAAGTTTATTAGCTTTACATAAGGTAGTAAGGCGAAGATTGATATTACGAATAGTGTTATATTTATGACAATCAAAACATTAGTTATACGAAATATTACTTTTTCTTGTTGTTTTAGAATATAAATAATTACTATTATTATCGGTATTCCAACCATAAGTTTTGGCATTTCTGTTAAATACATCGATGATATCATATTACTTAATACCATTAATGATATAACAAAAAATATGGATGTTATTACAACATTAATCATTCTGTTTTTTAAACTCATATTAAATACTTTTAATATGAGTATTCCTATTATTGTACCTAATATAATTGATAAGAAGAACATCTCTTTAGTACTAGATATAATTCTTGATAATCCGATACCTAGGAAGAAAGAGCGCATATTAAAATAATTTAAAAAATTGAATTCTTTTTTCATTCTAGAATAAGCCCTTTCTTATTGATTTTACTATTTACATTTATTTTGTAATCATAGTTTTTCCAGGTATTATCTAAATTATGATTTTTATTATAAATATATCTATTGATTCCTAAAATATCGGCATTATTGTCTTGAAGTTTTTTTATAAACTCATCAACTAATTCTTCAGTCTCACTATTGATTATTGATTCCAATTTTAGAATGCCATCACGATCATAATTTTTAATATCTGAATCATATTCAACGATACTTACTTTCATATCAATATTAATTTCAACATTTTTATCGATTTTAAATTTGGTATCAACGTTATTGATATTGACTTCCATCATCCCATCACCACATCTGGCACTTATGAATGAGTCGATATCATTTTGCAATATTCTAAAGATATTTACATCATCCAAATTAAGTGGAGTAGTAGATTGGTATTTGTCATATGGCATGATTCCTTCAATATGTAATTCTTTATCTATTATTGGTAAATAGAAATCAATATTGTCATTATATATCGAAGATGATATATCAAAGAATGTATAATCTAATTCTTTTCTTAACATGTTATTGATGTCAAATCCAACATCGGTATCTTCATTCTTTTTTATAATCTCAGCATCGTTAGTATAGAGAACATAAAAACTATTATTAACTCTTGGATTTCTTATTAGGTATAATAATACATCTTTTATATCGACTGATGGAGTAACAAATACTGCCTTTAGATGATAAAATGAAAGCATTTTGTCGGATAATTGATTTGCTTGATTTAAGGCTTCACTAACGTTCTTTCCTTTTCCTTCTATAACTTCTGATTCTTCTTCACCACTTATTTGAACAGTAACCTTATATTCGTTATCTTGGTAATCGAATAGAATAGAAGAAGCAATACCTACGGTATTTAATTCATTATAGTTGTAGCATCCTGTTAATAAAATACTCAAAAATATAATAATAATTTTTTTCATTATTTTTCTCCTTTGATGATATTTTTACTTAACATTTTACTTCGTTTATCATTACGCATTTTAAATATTGTTTCTTTGATATATGTTAAATCGAATGGAGAGATAGGGAATAGATAAGGTTTATTGTATGTTTCATAACTTGCAAGATTACTAATAAATATGATGAATGCCAGACCTACTCCATAAAGTCCAAAGAAGGATGCGATTATAAGGAATATAAATCTCCAAGCTCTAATAGCATTCATAACTTCTAGATCAGAAAATATCATACTGGATATAAAGGTGATTGCAACTATTATAATCATGATAGGTGATATAAGACCTGCTGATACAGCAGATTCACCTAATACTAGACCACCTAGTATGGAAATTGCTGAACCATACTTTGATGGGAAACGAATGTCACTTTCTCTTAAAATCTCACATGTTATTAAAGTAATAATACATTCGACAATTGAAGGAAAGGGAACTTTTTCTCTTTGAGCTTGGAAGTTTATTAGCAGATTAGTTGGTATTGTTTCATGATTAAAACAAGTGATTGCAATATATAAAGCTGGAGTTATTATTGATAGAAGTAAACAGAAGAAACGTAAAGTTTTTAAAAAGTTAACGTTTATACTCTTTGTATAATCATCACTTATTGGGTTTATGAAATCGACAAGGAATGAAGGAAGAATTAGAGCATATGGTGATGTATCCATGATAATAATTACTTTTCCTTCAAGTAAGGATTTACTTATAACGTCAGGTCTTTCAGTTATCCTAATTGCTGGGAAGAAATTCTTGCTATCTTTATTTAAGAATACTTTTAATTCACCAATATCATTGATACCATCAATATCAATGTTTTCTAACTTTTGATTAATCTCTGTAACCAATTCTTCTTTTACAATTGTATCTATATAAAGAGTGCTTACTTTAGTTTTAGAATATCTTCCAACAGTAAATTCATCATTTTTAAGATGGTTAGATTTTATTCTTCTCTTTATAAGTCCTAGATTAGTTTGATAATTTTCATTTAAAGAATCCTTTGCACCATAAAGAGTTGGTTCAGTACTAGGGGATTCAACAGCTCTAGTAAGATCAGCTTTGGTTTCAATTGCAAAAGCTTTATTACCATCAATAACTATTGTAAATCCATTCTCCAAGAATTCCTTTAATTCTTTATAGGATGTTATATCTTTCAGATTTGGACTAGGAAGTAATTTTTTCACATCTTTAGGAAGTTTAAAAGCATTAGAGAAATCTAAGATATATTCATTGATTTTATCTTGATCACATAATGTTTCTAAATAGAAAAGATAAAGACGTTTAACCTTTTTTGTGACAAGATCATTCACATTTTGATAATCACTTACAATACTTGAGATGTATTTCATATGTTTCACCAATATTATTATGTTCAAAAGTTGC
This sequence comes from uncultured Bacillota bacterium, assembly GCA_947179265.1. Classification (GTDB taxonomy): domain Bacteria; phylum Bacillota_I; class Bacilli_A; order RF39; family UBA660; genus CAG-582. Next base: position 8,278 of record CAMXBB010000022.1, on the reverse strand, counting down.
GATGTTATTTACTTTTTGATATATTTTTCTTATAATGTTAGTAGGTGATAATATGAAGAAGATTTGGCATAATAAGATTGTTCAAGTTGGTATAACAGCTTTCTTCGTTATGGCAGCATGTATACTGTTTACTTTTTGTGTATTTAATTATAAGATTTTTGTTGATGCCTTGCTAGGATTAGTTAATATTCTTATGCCATTAATTTTTGGGTTTGTATTAGCTTATATAATGCATCCGATAGTTAATTTCTTCGATAAGAAGGTTTTGAATAAAGTTGAAAAAGATTCGGTTAGAAGAAATCTAAGTATAACTTTTACTATTGCGATTATTATAGGTGTTTTAGCGACTTTGATTAGTATTATAATTCCACAATTGATTGAAAGTATTGAATCATTGATTGTTAATGCTCCAATTTACTTGAAAGATGCTGAAAACTGGATTTTAGATTATTTAAAGGATAAATCAGATTTACAAGCATCAGTAGTTGCTAATTATGATAATGTTGTAGAATATGTTACAACGGCTTTAAATAATATTATTTTACCATTTGCTGATACAGTCTTTAATAAATTGAGTAGTGGATTATTTAGTGTTGCTCAATTCATCTTTAATCTAGTTATTGGTACTGTATTTGCGGTATATATTCTAGCTAATACTAAGAACTTTGGAGCTGGTATTAGAAAGACCTTGTATTCTTTATTTGAAGTTAAGAGTGTAAATCATTTTATTGATGAAGTAAAACATATCAATCATGTATTTGTTCAATTTATGATTGGTAAGGTATGTGATTCGTCTTTAGTTGCTTTAACGACTTTCTTATTTTTGATAATATTTAAATTTCCTTATCCTTTATTGATAGCTGTTATAATTGGTCTTACGGATTTAATCCCTTATTTTGGACCTTATATTGGAACTGTACCATCTGCGATATTGATTAGCTTGGTTAGTCCAGTTAGAGCAATTACATTCATCCTATTCATATTAGTATTACAACAAATAGATGGTAATTTGATTACTCCAAGAATTCAAAAGCAAGCTACGGGATTACCTAGTTTCTGGGTTTTATTCGCTATTACTTTATTTGGTGGATTATTTGGAATAGTAGGGCTTCTAATAGGTGTTCCATGTTTTACAATAATCTATGAAATATTTACAGAGTTTATTGTAAATAGATTGAAAGAAAAAGAGTTACCTGTCGATACAGAATACTATATGAAGAGAGAAATGTTACCACAAAAGATTGTAAAGTCAAAGAAAGTATCAGATAAATAATCTGGTATTTTTTTAATTATGATAAGGAATACTATTCTTTTTATTAATATTTTGTTATAATTGAAGTAGGGTGGAAATATGGAGAGCATATTTGATTATAAACTGGATGAACTTACATTATATTTAGCTAAATTAAATGCTAAGCCATTTGTTGCCAAGCAATTATATGATTGGATTTACAAAAAACGCGTATTTGATTTTGATCTTATGAGTAATATCAAACTTGAGTTAAGAGAAGAATTAAAAAGACACTTTAGTATTGAGATGCTCAAGTTAAAGAGAAAGCAAGAGAGTAAGCTAACTAATAAATATTTATTTGAACTTGAAGATGGAAATTTAATAGAAGCTGTACTTATGAGACATGATTATGGTCTTAGTATATGTGTATCTAGTCAAGTTGGATGTAATATGGGATGCTCATTTTGTGAAAGTGGAAGGTTAAAAAAAGTACGTGATTTAGCATCTGGAGAAATCGTAAGACAAATCTTAATGATTGAAGATGATATTAAAGAGCGTATAAGTTCAGTAGTAGTTATGGGAATAGGAGAACCTTTTGATAACTATGACAATATAATGAAGTTTATAAGAATAATCAATGACCCTTTGGGGATTGCTATTGGAGCAAGACATATCACTGTTTCCACTAGTGGTATCATACCAATGATAAAAAAGTATGCTTTAGAAGATATTCAGACCAATTTAGCGATAAGTTTACATGCTCCAAATGATGAACTTAGAAGTAAGATTATGAAGATTAATAAGGCTTATGGAATAAAAGAACTGATAGATTCTATAAAGGAATATATTGATATTACTAATCGAAGAGTTACTATCGAATATGTAATGTTGAGAGGTGTAAATGATTCACTTATCTGTTCTAATGAACTTGCAAGTTTACTTCGAGGTATGAATGTATATGTCAATTTGATACCTTATAATGAGACAAGTCATATTGAATATAAGAAAAGTGACAATGAGACAATAATGTCTTTTTATGATAATTTAAAAAAATGTGGAATAAATGTAACTGTCAGAAGAGAGTTTGGTGGCAAGATAGATGCTGCTTGTGGACAGTTAAGAGCTAGCGAGGTGGAAAAATGAAATCGTTTTATATAACAGATACAGGAAGAGTACGAAGCCATAATGAAGATTCGGTAACTATTGTTAAGAATGCATCATCTGAACATTTGATGATTGTTGCTGATGGTATGGGTGGACATCGTGCTGGTGAAATTGCATCATCAATGGTAGTAACTCAAATTGGTTCAAGATTTCAATCACTTTCAACTATAGGTTCTAAGAGCGATGCTGTAAATTGGCTTAAAGAAAATATTAATGAAATAAATACTAATATTATAAAATATAGTGAGGAACATCCAGAATCTATGGGACTTGGAACAACATGTGTTATGGCATTATTAACAAAAGAGTTCTTGATGTTTGTTAATATTGGTGATTCAAGTGGTTTTGTATTTAAAAACAAAAAATTGCAAAAGATAACTAAGGACCATACTCTAGTTAATTTTCTTGTAGAAACAGGGGATTTATCAGAGAGCGAAGCTATCAATCATCCTAAGAAGAATGTTTTAATGAAGGCTTTAGGTGCTGCTGATAGTTGTGAACTTGATATCTTTGATGTTGAGACTGATGTTGATGCCATTATGTTATGTAGTGATGGACTTACTAATATGTTAACAAAGGAACAAATCGAAAGAGTTTTAAATGAGACAGAAATCAATGTTGAGGAAAAACTTATTAAACTAATTAAAAAATGTAATGTTCGAGGGGGACAAGATAATATATCTATTGCTTATCTAGTGAAGGAAAGTGGTGGCGAAGTATGATAATGAAAGGACAAAAGATAAATGATCGTTATCAAATTATCAAGACAATTGGTGAAGGTGGAATGGCGAATGTTTATCTTGCTTATGATACGATACTAGACCGTAATGTAGCTGTTAAAGTGTTACGTGGTGATTTAGCTACTGATGAAAAATTTGTAAGACGTTTTCAAAGAGAAGCATTATCAGCATCAAGTTTATCACACCCTAATATTGTTGAAGTTTATGATGTTGGTGAAGATAATGGTTCTTACTATATAGTTATGGAATATATTGAAGGAAAACATTTGAAACAACTACTAAAGAAACGTGGAAGTTTAACTTTGACAGAAGTAGTTGATATAATGCTTCAAGTAACTGATGGAATGAGTGCTGCTCATAATTCATATATAATACATCGTGATATTAAACCACAAAATATTATGATTTTAGAGAATGGACTTATTAAGATTACTGACTTTGGTATTGCTATGGCTTTAAATTCAACACAATTAACGCAAACCAATTCAGTTATGGGATCAGTGCATTATTTACCACCAGAACAAGCAAGTGGTAAGGGAGCAACAATTCAAAGTGATGTTTATTCAATGGGAATTTTGATGTATGAGTTATTATCAGGTTCTCTTCCATTTAGAGGAGATAATGCAGTTGAGATAGCTTTAAAACATATTAAAGAACCTTTCCCTAGCATTAGAGAAAAACTTCAAAATATACCACAATCTATTGAAAATATAATCATGAGAGCAACAGCTAAGAATGTTAAAAATAGATATGTTGATGCTAAAGAAATGCATGATGATTTAAAAACAGCTTTAACTGATGCTAGAATTAGTGAACCTAAATATGTATTTAAATATCCAGAAGAGGATAGCGATGTTAAGGTTAAAAAAGCTGAAACTAAAAAAGAAACACAAAAAGAAGATTTAAATACTAAAAATAAGAATGATAAAAAAGACATTAAAGAGGAAAAAGTTGAAGAAACTAAGAAAGAGGAAGATGTGAAAGCAAAGAAGATTACAGAAGAGGATTTAAAGAAAAAAGAGAACAAAGTGTTATTAGTTCTTGGTATTGTTTTTGCTACTTTAGTAGTAATTGTAACAACACTAGTATTCTTAATTCCTAAGTTAACTGAAGTAAAAGAAATTGAGATTCCCGATGTAAGTACTTTAAGTCTTCCAGATGCAGAGAAGAAGCTTAAAGATGCAGGATTCACGATTTCTGACGAATATAAGGAAGTATCTTCAGAGATTCAAGTTGGAAATGTTGTTAGAACTTCACCACAAGCAGGAAGTACTCGTAAAGAGGGAGCTGAAATAACAATCTATATTTCGACAGGTGAAAATGCTTATATAGTTGAAGCTAATTTAATTGGTCAACCTTATTCTGAGGTTAAAGGTGCTTTGGAGCGTATGTATAATCTACTTGTAGTATATGAATATGATGAAGATGCTCCTAAGACTGCTAAAGCCAATATGATAACTAAAACTGATCCAGCAGCAGGAACTAAGTTAAAAGAAGGGGACACAATAACTCTTTATATCCCTAATATGACAACTAATTATCCAGATTTCACAAAGAATGAGATGTCATTAAAAGATATTGAATCATGGTGTGAGCGTTATAATGTTAAACTATCAACATATTATACTGAAACCGATGAATATAAAGCTGGAACTATTTATGAACAAAGTCAAGCTCCTGGTACAACTGTTGCAAGTGGTCATGAGTTAAAAATTTATATAGCTCAAGAGATAAGCGACGATCCAGGTGATGATGAACCAATCGAGTAATCTATGGAAGGAAGAATAATTAGACAGATAAGTAATCTATATACAGTAGAGAGTAATAATATCACCTATGAGTGTCGTGCCAGAGGAAACTTTAGAGTTAAAGGCGTGACACCTCTTGTTGGTGATTGGGTTAGGTTTGATGAAAAAGATAAATATATCTTAGAGATATTACCGCGAAAGAATGAATTAAAAAGACCAGTTATTGCTAATGTTGATTGTGCAATAATTGTGACTTCTTTAAAAAGACCAGAATTTGCTCCTAATCTATTAGATAGAATGCTTACTAATGTTATATTAAATGATATTGAACCACTAGTTGTTTTGACTAAATTTGATTTATTAGATGATAGCGAGAAGGAAAGAATTGTTGATATCATTAGATATTATAATCATATCGGAATAAAGACTTTGATTAATAAAGAGATACCAGTATTGAAAGAATATATAAAGGATAAAGTTGTAGTATTATCTGGCCAAACAGGTGTTGGAAAATCAACTTTACTCAATATGATGGATGAAAGTCTTAATTTAGCAACTAATGATATAAGTGAAGCTCTAGGTCGAGGTAAACATACGACAAGACATGTTGAACTTTTTCATCTAGACTCTTCACTTATAGCTGATACTCCTGGATTTTCAGCTTTCGATATTCAAGATGAAGATCGGGAAAATATTCGTTTTGCTTTTCCGGAATTTGATAATGATGGATGTAAGTTTAAAGATTGCAAACATATAAATGAAATTGGTTGTAAAGTTCTAGAAGATTTAGCAAATGGAAAAATATTGGAAAGTAGATATGATAGTTATAAGAAAATGGTGATGAAATGAAAATAGCAGTTTCTTTTTTGAAGAGTAAACTAGAAAAAGCTGACACAATAAAAAAAATAGAGGAAACTGATTGTGATTATATTCATGTGGATATTATGGATGGTAAATTTGTTGATAATATAACTTTATCAATTGATGAAGCTTTAGAACTTCTTAAGAATACAACTAAGAAGTTAGATATCCATCTAATGGTAAATGATCCACTAGAATATATTGAAGCATTCTCTCACCTTAATGTTGCTTATCTTACAGTTCATATTGAACTTGGGAATAAGGTTGACGAATTAATTGGTAGAATTCATGAATTGGGAATAAGAGCAGGTCTTGCAATTAATCCCGAGACTTCTATTGATGATTTAAATCCTTATCTAGATAGAATTGATTATATTATTGTTATGGGAGTTACTCCTGGTGCAGGTGGGCAACCATTAATACCAGAAACGATTGATAAGATAAAAGAATTAAAACATTTGCGAGATGGTAATTGTTATCATTACTCATTATGTTTAGATGGTGGAGTTAATTTGGAAACAAGAAATACCCTAGATGATGCTGACGTTTTAGTATGCGGAACATTCATATGTATGAGTGATGATTATCAATCAAGACTTGATGAAATAAGATAGAAAGATTTTCTATCTTTTTTGTTTTTATAAAGAGCTATATTATGATATACTATGAGAGTCAGGTGGTATATATGAAGATTAAATACAATTTGGAATGTAATTTCTATAAAGCATATGATGAAATGTTAGGAATAACTAGCAGTAAAAAATTAGTATATCGTAATGAAAATCGCATGATTAATAATTATACCAAAGAAGGATTTAAATTTATCAAGTATGCAATATTAGAATTCATTTTAATGATTATTCTTAATATTTTCCCAACACCATCTAGTTTAATAGAGCTTATGAATTTTTGTTTTGCTATAACTGTTGGAGGGATAGCGGCATATTATGTCACTTTTTTCTCTCTATATTCTATTGAGCGTAATAGAAGTCATAAGGGTGAGATATTAATTGATGAAGAGGGAATATTAGATACTAGTGATGATAAGATTAAAATTGGAATACCTTGGCATTATATTGAATGTGTAATAATAACTGACAATATTATTTGTTTTATTTCCAAGGTAGTGGCATCGATTTGTATCAATACTGAACATTATAATGAAGTTATGGAAGCCTTAGAAAAGTATCAAGATGATTTAAAGGTATTAGATAAACGATCTATTAGAAGAGAGATTAAAGAAAAAGTTATCGACGATAATGTTGAAAAAGATGAAAGTGTTGAAACATTAGATGATAGCACTGCAAAAGAAAATGATATAGATGAACCAGAAAAAAATAAAGAAGAAGTAAAAGCAGAAAAGCAAGAAGCACCTAAAAAAGGACGTAAGAAAAAAGAAAACATAGTAGATCAAAAAATAGAAGAAGTAGAACAAGCTATAAAAGAATTGACAGAAGATTAATTATTTACATTAATCTTTTTCTTTGTCACTTAACTGTCATTTACACTATGTTATTATTTATCTGTAAGGAGGAAATTACATGGAAATATTGCGTGTTGAAAAATTAACAAAGATATATGGTAAAGGAGATAATCAAGTTAAAGCTCTTGATAATGTATCATTTACTGTAAATAAAGGAGAATTTGTTGCGATAGTAGGAGCAAGTGGTTCTGGAAAATCAACGTTACTACATTTGATTGGAGGTGTTGATCGTCCAACTTCTGGTAAGGTATATATCGATGATAATGACATATATGCTATGAATGATGATAAACTTGCGATATTCAGAAGAAGACAAGTAGGTCTTATCTATCAATTCTATAATCTAATACCTATCTTAAATATTGAAGAGAATATTACTTTACCTATGGAACTTGATAATCGTGAGATAAATGAAAGAGATTTAACTGAACTTTTAAAAACTTTAGGTTTAAATAATCGTCGTAAACATTTACCTAATCAATTATCAGGTGGTCAACAACAAAGAACAAGTATTGGTAGAGCACTTATAACTAATCCAGCTATTATTTTAGCAGATGAACCAACAGGTAACTTGGATTCTAAGGCCAGTGATGAAATAGTAGAATTACTTAAGATGTCCAATAAGAAATACAATCAAACTATTGTTATGATAACTCATAATATGGAGATTGCAGCAGTAGCAGATCGTATTATAAAAATTGAAGATGGACGTATAGTTAAGGAGTAATATTATGAATTTACTTAACAAATTAACTAAAAAGAATTTAATGTTAAATAAGAAAAGAACAATTGTTACAATAATTGGAATTATTCTTTCTTGTGCATTACTAACAGCACTAGCAACTCTTGTTGTAAGTTTTAGAGCATCAGCTGTTGAATTTGAAAAACAAAGAGAAGGTAATTATCACTTTGTTATGGGTGATGTTGAATATGAAGATATTGCATCATTAAAGAAAAATAGAACATTCGAAAATATTTCTTTTTCTAGTGACTTAGGATATGCTTTATTAGACGAGATAAAAAATAAAGAAAAGCCATATCTCTTTATTAG
>CAMXBB010000021.1 GCA_947179265.1 uncultured Bacillota bacterium | reverse complement strand
GCATTATTCTTTTTAAATCGTTTATTAAATAATATACGTTCATATTCTATTGATACTAAATTAGATTTAAGTGGTAATACTGGTAATTATTCCAGTTTTTATCAAACTTTAGATTTAAAGAGTCATGAATCTATTAGAAAAATGCTAACTAGAGTATTAAAGAATAGGGTTGACTTGGTTAGTGAAGATGTTGTAGATAAGATGGCTGAAAAAGTTATGGATCGCGAAGTTGGTCATGCACTTCAAACATCATTTAAAGGAGCAGTAGGTACTAATGATGAAACATTTAAAAGATTAGTAGATAGTCTAAATCAAAAATATTTTGAATTCTTTAATTCTTATACAGATCTAGGAAATGAGCCTTTAATTAAGGAAAAAGATGGAATGAAGGTTTGTAGAAGAGATGATGAATTTAGTGATGCTAGGGACTACTATGCACCAAATGCCTATCTAACTCATATCGATGAAATTTTTAATGAAGATGAGGTTTTATATGTTGCTGGTATTACAACCCCACAAATGAACTATAGTATCGGTGGTGTTCTTGAAAAGGAAATATATAATTATGATTCCAGTTATTATAGAATAACTTCATATAGTAGAATGATGAAAATAATATTAGGCAAAAATGATACGTTTAAATCTATGTACGAAGATTCTATTATTCTTTATGCAACAATAGATCAATTCCAAAATGAGGCTAGGGAAGTATTTAGTGCAGGAGGAAGTTTAAAATTAACTCCAATGATGGAAGTTTTTGGAAGATTAGATACAGTAAGAGGTAGTAGATTAGATAAAAATGTTATTCCTCAAGCTTATGAATTAGATTTATTTTTTACTAAATGTTTAAAAACTATTGTGGATAGAATATTAGATGTATCTGACATAAACGATGAATCATTAGATTTAATGATTGCTACTGTTTTAGAGTTTAAAAAATGTTTGATGATTTCAAAATATCAAGAGCTATCAACTCATAAATTGTGTAATGATATGATCCAAAGATTGCTTGCAAAGAAGAAAGAAAAAACATCTAGTGAAATGTATAATGTGGGAGTCTATGATGAATATATCAGTGTAGCTGATAGAATTTGTGAAGCTATTGATTTACAAGATGATATCTCTTTTAAAAGATTATTAGATGAACTTAATAATATAGAAACAAGGGTAAGGATTACTTTTCAAAAGGAAGTTCCTGCAATGACTTATGATGAAAAGATACAATTCTTTCTCTTTAATATGAAAAAGTCTTTAATTAATAAGGTTGCAGATGCATATCGTTACTATAGAAGTAATTTAATGAAGCTAAAATCAGGAAGATTATTTGATGAAGAAATAACACCGAAATTCTAATTGTTATTGTTTCAAACAATTGTATGTGCTATAATGCTAAGTAGTAGATAGGATTGATAATATGAATTATAAAAATGGATTAAATGAACAACAACTAGAGGCGGTAAATCATATTGATGGTCCTTGTTTGGTAATGGCTGGAGCTGGTTCAGGTAAAACGAAAGTATTAACTAATAGAATTGTTAATTTGATTGAAAATAGTGTAAGAGATTATAATATTTTAGCTATAACATTCACCAATAAAGCTGCAAAAGAGATGCGTGATAGAGTTAATAATATGGTTGATGGTGTTGCTTCATTTATAGGAACATTTCACTCATTTGGTTTAAAAATAGTTAGAGAAAATTATCGTGAATGTAATTTAGAAAGAAACTTTACCATAATAGATGGAGATGACTCTTTAGCTATTATTAAGAAGATTTTGAAGACAAATAATATTGATCCTAAAAAGTTTAGTCCTTATGCGATCAGAAACAAAATATCTTTAATAAAAAATGAGATGTTAAGTGATGGTGAAATGGAAAGAGTATTCAACACTCAATTTGATTTAATGTGTGTTGATATATATCATAAATATCAAGATATTTTACATGATTCTAATGTTATGGATTTTGATGATTTACTATGTAAACCAGTTATTCTTTTTAGAGAAAGAAAAGATATTTTGGAAAGATATCAAGATCATTACCAATATATTTTAATAGATGAGTATCAAGATACTAATCCCGTCCAATATAAATTATGTAAGTTACTTGCAAGTAAACATAAGAATATATTTGTCGTTGGGGATATGAATCAAAGTATCTATGCTTTTAGACAAGCTGATTATAAGAATATTATTAATTTTGAAAATGATTATGCTAATTGTCGAGTTATAAAATTAGAAGAGAACTATCGTAGTACAAATAATATCTTAAATGCTGCTAATTGTGTTATTAGAAATAATACGCAAAGAAAGGATTTAAATCTATGGAGCCAAAAAGGTGATGGATTTAAACTTAAATATATGCGTAGTTATGATGAGAAACATGAGGTTACTTTAGTATTAAGTGAAATCGAAAAACTTCTTAATGCTGGTTATAAGAGAAGTGATATAGCAATACTATATCGTACTAATGGACAAAGTCGTGTATTTGAAGAAGGATTATTAAATAAAGGGATCCCTTGTAAGGTTGTAGGTGGGTATTATTTCTATAATCGTAAGGAAATTAAAGATTTAATTGCATATCTAAGATTGATATATAATCCTGATGATTCAGTAAGTTTAACAAGAATTATAAATGTACCTAAAAGAGGTATTGGAGATAGTGCTGTTAAGAATTTAGATAATCTAGTAAATATCAATGGCGGAAGTATGTTTGAAAACTTAAGTACTAAAAAGGAATTAGAATTTAAGGCATTGATTGAAGATTTGATTAAAGATTCTAATTCGATGAGTTTGACTGACTTAATCGATTCTATTTTAGAAAAAACTGGACTAAAAAGAGAATTAGAAGAAGATAAAACTTTAGAGAATGAATTAAGATTAGAAAACTTAATGGAATTTAAATCTATTACTAGTAACTTTGAAGAAAGGGAAGGTAGTGTTGATTTAGGAGATTTCTTAGAGGAGATTAGTTTAATAGCTGATATAAGTCAACATAAAGAGGATGGAGAAGAGGTTACTTTGATGACTATTCACTCTGCTAAAGGTCTTGAATTCACAGCAGTATTCTTAGTTGGTATGGAAGAAGGAATATTCCCTCATAGCAACTCACTATTAGAAAGTGATGGCTTAGAAGAAGAGAGACGTTTATGTTATGTTGGTATTACAAGAGCAAAAGAGGTTTTGTATATAACTAATGCTAAAAGAAGAATGTTATATGGTAAAGATACGATGAATCCACCATCAAGATTTATTGATGAGATTAATAAAGAATATCTTGAACGTGTTGATACGATGAATGATGATACTGTTATTAAAAAGGAAACTATGTATGTCGAAGGTAAAAATGATGATATCAATAAAGGAGATACTATCGAACATGAAACTCTTGGATTAGGAGTTGTTATCAATGTTGATGGAAGTTTGATTGATGTAGCATTTAAATCAGGGGTAAAGAAATTAATGAAAAATCATAAGAGTATAAAGAAAGTTTAAGGAGGAATTTATGAAAAAAACTTTAGTTGTATTAGCTGCAGGCATTGGGAGTAGATTTGGAGGTTTAAAACAATTAGAACCAGTTGGACCAAATGGTGAATTTATTATTGACTATTCAATTTATTCAGCAATAAGACATGGTTTTGACAAGGTTGTATTTGTTATAAAAGAAGAAAACTATGAGCTTTTTAAGGAAACTATTGGATCTCGAATAAGAGGAGATATTCCTGTTGAATATGCCTTTCAAAAAATAGATGACATTCCAGCTGGATTTGAAGTACCAGAAGGAAGAGTAAAACCTTGGGGTACAGCTCATGCTGTCTATAGTGCTAGAAATTTAATCGAAGGAAGTTTTAGTGCTATAAATGCTGATGATTATTATGGCGATGATGCCTTTAGAGTTTTAGCAGAATATTTAGATACTCATGATAATAATGTAATTGTAGGTTATGAGATAGGTGCTACATTAAGCGAAAATGGTTCTGTTAAAAGAGGAATCATAATGCATGAAGGAAGTATGGTAAGTGATGTTATTGAAAGTTCCTGTGAACTTGATACAAATGGCAAGGTAAAGTGTGTTCCTTTATCTTCATCAAAAGATACTTTATATGTTGAGCCTAGTCATTATGCTTCAATGACGATGAATGGATTTCCTAATCGTTTCTTAAAACGAATTGAAGACGATTTGAGTATTGCTTTTAGTGATAATGCTGATAGCCTATCAACATTTGAATTTCTTCTTCCTGATGAGATAGCAAGCGACATTAAACATGGTGAAGTGACTGAAGTTATTGGAACTACTTCAACTTGGATGGGAATGACTTATAAAGAGGATTTAGATGTTTTAAAAGCATTTATAACTAGTGAGATAGAAAACGGAGTATATCCTAATAATTTGTGGAAGTAATATTGATATGAAAAAGGTATTATTAGTTCTATTTATTCTTTTTTGTATAGGAATTTGTACTGATTCTAGTCCTAATACTCAAAATGAAGATGGTAATGTAAGTACAACTAAGCAACAAAGTACTATTAAAGTTGATAATTCTACAACAACAACAGTATTTTCAACAAAACCTTCTACGGAGATTATTGCAACAACAGTAGAACCTACAACTGAACTTATAACAGAACCCAAAACGGAGATTACTACAAGTTCAGCTACAACTCTAACAACAGTAGCAACCACAATTATAACAACTAAAAAAACAACTACTAAGAGCACAACGAAATCAACGACTAAAAAAACAAGTAAGAAAACGACCAAGAAAACAACAAAAAAGACTACTGCTAAAAGTCGTAAAGTATATAGAACTCCAACAGGGAAAAAGTATCATTATAATTCTCATTGTAATGGTGGAAGTTATTATGAGGTAAGTTTAGACGATGCTATTAGAGCTGGGTTAAGTCCTTGTAAAAAATGCGTTGGTTAAATGATAAAACAAGATAAATTTATCTTGTTTTTTAGTGAGTAAGTAATGAATATTTGATATAATAATATTAGGTGATAATATGGACAGATATAATGAACTAGTTGAGATATTAACTAAAGCTAATTATGAATATCATATCCTTGATAATCCAACTACTTTAACCGATCAAGAATACGATAATTATTTAAGAGAGCTTTATAAAATAGAAGAAGAACATCCAGAATGGATTAGAGATGATTCACCAACTCATAAGATTGGTGGAGTAATATTAGATAAATTTAATAAGGTTACTCATAAGATACCAATGATGAGCTTAGCAGATGTCTTTAATGAAGATGAGATACGTGAATTTGATACTCGTATATTAAAAGAAGGTGTTCATCCAAAGTATGTGTGTGAACTAAAAATAGATGGTTTAAGTGTATCTTTAAAATACGAAAATGGGTTACTTGTATCTGGTGCTACAAGAGGAGATGGAACCATTGGTGAAGATATAACTCACAATGTTAAAACAATTAAACAAGTTCCTCTTAAATTATCAGAGCCAATCGATATCGAGGTTCGTGGAGAAATCTACATGAGCAAAAAGACTCTTGTGGAACTTAATAAGACTAGAGAAGCAAATGGCGAGGTTCCATTAAAAAATTGTCGTAATGCTGCTGCTGGATCTGTTCGTCAGCTTGATTCAAGTATTGCTGCAAAGAGAAATTTGGAGGTATGGATTTATCACTTGCCTAATCCCGAAGACTATGGAATTAAGACTCATCACGAAGCACTAGAATTTATGAAAAAATTGGGATTTAGAGTTAATCCTAACAACGAAATAGTTAATAACGTTGAGGAGATATTAGACTTTATAAAACGTAAAGGGGAAGCTAGAGAAGAACTTCCATATGATATTGATGGCGTAGTAGTAAAAGTAGATAATTTACATGATCATGAAATCTTAGGAAATACTATTAGATATCCTAAATGGGCATGTGCATATAAGTTTCCAGCTCAAGAGGTTCAAACGAAACTTAAGGATATAAAATTTACTGTTGGAAGAACAGGGCAAGTTACTCCTAACGCTATTTTGGAACCAGTTATGGTTATGGGATCTTTAATATCAAAAGCAACATTACATAATGAAGAGTATTGTAAAATGAAAGATATTCGTATTGGTGATACTGTTAAAATAATTAAAGCTGGTGATGTAATTCCGCGTGTAGAGAGTGTCGTATTTGAAAATAGAGTATCATCTGCTATTCCATTTAAATTTATTGATCGCTGTCCGATATGTTCTTCAATACTTGTAAAAAAAGATGCTAGTTATTATTGTGTCAATGAAGATTGTGAAAAGAAAAATATTGAGCGTTTAATTCACTTTGTATCAAGAGACACGATGAATATTGATGGTCTAGGCGATGCCATAATTGAAGATTTATATAATCTAAATTACATAAAAGAAATACCTGACATCTATAAATTAAAAGATTACACAGAAGAATTAAAACTTCTTGAAGGATTTGGTGATAAATCGATTAATAATCTTTTGAATAGTATTGAGGAGAGTAAAAAAGTATCCTTGGATAAATTACTATTTGCAATTGGAATACGATATGTTGGTAAGAAAACGGGGAAGATATTAGCAAAAAGATTTAAAAATATTGATGAGCTTATGAATGCTTCATATGAAACTTTAAGAGATATAAGAGATGTCGGGGATGTCATTGCTTTATCAGTAAAGAAATATTTTGAAGATGAAGCTAATATTCAAATGATTGAAAAATTAAAGACTCTTGGAGTAAATATGGAATACTTAGGAACCGAAGTTAGTGAAGAGACAGTTTTTACTAACCGTACTTTTGTCTTAACAGGTAGTTTAAGTAATATAACTCGAGATGATGCTAAAGAGAAAATAGAATCTTTAGGTGGTAATACTTCAGGTTCAGTATCTAAAAAAACAGATGTTGTTATATGTGGTAAGGACCCAGGAAGTAAATATACAAAAGCAGTTGAATTAGGAATTGAAATTTGGGATGAAGAAAAATTTTTAGAGATGCTACCTTAGTATCTCTTTTTTCAAAATACGCTAAAAAAAGTATTTTAATATAAATTGATTAATGGTATATAATGTAGTATACTTAAAGTACTTATTGAGGTGAAAAAACTAATGAAAAGATTAAAAAAGTTTTATAAAAATAATAGAATATATTGTATTTTAATGCTTGTATCACTATTATGTTTTATACTTATGGGGTCAGCTGTTGTGATATATTTTATTCATCAAGCATCATCTAGTCCATATGGACCTAGACTAGATCATATTGATGAATATCCTGCTAAAGAAGAAGTTAAAAATTTGGAAAAATATTTTAATGATGAAGCGTCATCAAAGAATGCAACTGCACGTATACAAGGAAAAATTATCTATGTTACTGTTGAGGTGGATTCTAAGACTAGTTTAGAAGATATTCAAAAAATGGCTGTAGGAAGTTTAGATAAATTAATGGATGATCAAAAGGCATATTATGATATTCAGTTTACATTTACAAGAGATGGTCTTCCAGCTTATCAAGGAAGCAAGTCTTCAACAAAAACAGTTATAACATGGGCAAATTATGATTTAAGTTCTTTAGATATTACTACTACTACGACTTCGACAACAACGAGCAAGAAAAAGAAGTAGGTGAATATAATGAGTAAGCTAAAACGAACTATTATTATTTCGATTTTTGCAGTCGTAATACTATGTGGATTGGGTTTTGGATTATATAATTTATTCGTAGATGAAAATTCACTTTCGATATCAGAAAAAAAATGGGTTGATGCTAATACAAGTAATATAATATCGTTATCTATACCAAATGATTTGCCAGTATTTGGATCGACTGGAGCTGGAGTGTTTTTTGATTTTTCAACATCTCTTAGCGAGGATGTCGGATTAAATATTAATAACAATACAGTATCTTATCTATCAAAAGTAGAAGGATATGGTTTTGAAGTGACTGGTTCATTTAATGAAGATGGTTTATTACTATTTAAAGATCATTATGTATTGATAAGTAGAGAAAATGGATTGGTAGATGAGGTAAATAGTATCGTTAGATTAAAACCAGCAGTTGTAAATAACTCACTGGATTTAGTTGCGGGATATTTTAATACTAATAAAGAAAATTTTGTCGCTGCTGAATCATATGCTAAGATTACAGAAGGATTAGGAAATGGAACAATAAAATATGCTTTAGTGCCATTAAATGAATATAAGGATGAATTAATAGCAAACAATATAAATGTCTTATCACATATATCAGATTTAAATAAATTTTATTATCTTCGTTTAGGAGAAGATAAGGTTCTTAATTCGATATTAACAAAACATTTTAATTCATGGAAGTTGCGTTATTTTGATGAATCATATAATACTAATAATTATAAATTGTTTATTAATACTTTAAATATTAGTGAAGCAGAAGAGGATACACTAACGAACAAATCATATAAATATGGATTTGCTGAATTAAAACCATATGAAGTTTTATCAGGTAAAGAATATGGGGGAATAACGGCGGCATATTTGCATAGTTTCTCTGAGTTTGCTAATGTAGATTTTATCTATAAAAAATATAAGAATGCTAATGATGTTGCTGTTGCAGCTTTAGATAATAATATTGACCTTTATTATAATTATTATAATTTAGTCACAAATTATATTGATGCTGGAGCAATGAGAAAGATTAAGTACTATGTAATAGCAAGCAATGATACAAAACTTAGTTTAGATAGCTTGAATGGATTGAAAGGAAATACTGTAAATGTTTTAAAAGACTCTTATCTATATGAAAGATTGATGGGAATCGATGGAGTAAAGGTTGAAACATTTGATAATATGGCAACTTTAAATAGATTGTTAAAGAAGGATAGTATTATTGTCTTGGATGATTTAACATATGATTATTATATTAATAATTTAACTGATAATTATAGTGTTCGTAATCGAGGAACTATTGATAATAAGTATTATGCGTTTAGATACGTAAATGATTCCGATACTTTCTTTAAGTTATTTAGTGCTTATACTAAAACGATTGATCCTAGTGATTTATTAAATGATGGAATTAATACTTTTATTGAAGTTGATAAAAAGGGTGAAATGATTGGTACAATAGCAGTATATATATTAGCTTTTGTATTTATTGCAATTATCATTCTATTGTATTATCGTAAGAAGATTACTTCGATTAAGTTAAATACTAAGGTTAAAAAAGATGATAGATTAAAGTATATCGATTTATTAACTTCATTAAAGAATAGAAATTATTATAATGAGAAATTAGATATTTGGAATAAGAATACTATTTATCCTCAAGCGTGTATCGTTATGGATATTAATAATTTAAAGGAATTAAATGATACTCTTGGTCATGAAGAGGGAGATAAATTGATTCAATCGGTAGCAAATATTTTGATCAAAATTCAAATTGATAATACTGAAGTTATAAGAACTGATGGAGATGAATTCTTGATATATGCTATCGGATATTCTGAAAAACAAATAGTATCTTATATTAAGAAATTAGTAAAAGAATTTACTAAGATTAAATATGATAGTGGTATATCAATTGGGTTTAGCATGATTGAAGATGATACTAAGTTAGTTGAGGATGCTTTTAATGATGCTTGTATTCAAATGAGAAAGAATAAAAAGTTGGCTGAGGATTCAAATGACAAGAAAAACGGATAGAGCTGTAAAACAAACAAGAGATAATTTGCTTATCTATTTTTCAAAGATATGGGAGATTATTAAATCTCCTGAGGTAGCAATATTACCAGGTCAATTAGCTTTCTTTTTGCTTCTTTCGATAGTACCAATAATTACGTTATGTGGTTATGCTGCAGGATTATTTAATATTAACTTTGATACAATTGTTGATTTGTTAGAAAATGTAATTCCTGGTGGAGTTGGAAATCTATTACCATATATAAATGGTAATACCATCGACTTTAAATTAGCATTAATCTTTATATGGATGTTTTATTTAGCAAGTAATGGATGTAATTCCGTTATTCTTATAAGTAATCAAATCTATGGTATAAATCAATCTAATTTCTTCAAGAGAAGAATTAAAGCTATCTTTATGACATTAGCTATAGTGTTGTTGATAATGTTTATGTTGGTAGTACCTGTATTCGGTAATAAAGTTTTAGAGCTTGTATCAGCAATGAATTTAGGTGCTATTGGTGATACTATAATGACAGTAATAAAATATGCTAAGAGTCCTATTATGTGGATTATAATGTTTATCTTTATTAGGACTTTATATGAAGTAGCACCCGATAGAGTAAGAAAGAATAGTCATTTGAACACTGGTTCACTTTTTACTACTATAGGTTTTGTAATAGTTACTGAAGTATATCGTGTAATAGCTAATAATATGACAACATATAATATTTTCTACGGAGCACTATCTAATATAGCGGTATTAATGTTATGGTTATATTTCGTATCATTTGTGTTTGTTATTGGACTATCACTAAATTATGGTGAAGAGTTAGAACAAAAAGTTATGGATAAAACTGGTGCTTTACGAATTGTTAAGAATAGATAAAAAGAGTAGAAATACTCTTTTTTTGATTAAATATATACAATATCGAAACTATTTTGTTATAATTAAGATGGTTGGGAGTATTGGTTATGAATATTTTGGAAGTAAGGGATATGAATATATCTATTGAACTTAATGGCACCATTACGTCTGTCATTGGTCCAGAGTCATCAGGTAAAACAGTGTTTTTAAAAAAACTATGCAATATTTTACCTAATAAAGATATATTTATTGATGATGTTAGTATAAAAGAATATGATATTACCTTTTTAAGAAACAATGTCATAGTAGTTTTTAATGACAATAACTTTAATTGTGAATATGTTGCTGAAGAGTTGTTTTACTATCTTGATAAATTGGGTTATAGAATTGATGAAATTACTAAGAAGATTGAACAACTATCTAAGTATTTTAAAATTGAATCAAAGTTGGATAGTAGAATTGATACTTTAACGACTGATTATCGAATACTGATAAAAATATTATCTTATCTAATAATTAAACCTAAAATTATTGCTATAGATAATCTATTTGGGTATTTAACAAAAGATATGATTAGTTCGATTATCAGGTATGTTAAGAACAATGGTATAACTTTGATAAATGTAACAACTTGTAGTGATGATTTGTTACTTGGAGAAAATGCAGTAGTGATGCATGGTGGTAAAGCCATAATTTGTGCATCAGTTAAAAGTGTTTTAGAAGGAAATAGTATACTTCCATATATTGGGTTTAAATTACCATTTCTTATCGATCTTTCACATAACCTAATGCTCTATGGTTTAGTTGACAAGGTTTATTATGATAAAAGAAAGCTGGTGGATAAGATATGGAAGTAGTGTATACTGACAAACTGCCAGAACTATTTAAAACTAATGAAATTAATGGTTTTTATGGGGATGTAATGCATCTTATAAATATGAGAGCTGATATTGAAGGAATTCTTTATGACGATAATTGGACAGTTAAGAGGTTTTTAAATGGATATCATTTTCGAATAAATAAAAGAATTGAAGGTGTGTTTAATTATCTAGAGTTGGATATTAATCTTTTAAATAAAAGATTGTTTGAAT
>CAMXBB010000020.1 GCA_947179265.1 uncultured Bacillota bacterium | reverse complement strand
GGCTGTTCCATATCTTGAGGCAGAGCTGCAGTTTGATGTTTTATATGAAGAATAATAAAAAACTGTTAGAAAAGAGATATTCCCAGTATTATGATAATATTGAAATGTATATAAAGAAATATGTTGTTCCTGAGGTTTATGCTTATGGATTAGCTGGTCTTTATTATAAAGGTTTAATCTTAGATGAAACTTTAGAACAATATGTAAGAAGTATCGCAAGTTATTTTAATGTTGTTTTAGAGTTTGAAGACGTAAGAAATGATGTAGAAGAACTACTAAAGATTAAGTATAATTTAACAATTATAAACGATAAGCCATTAATTATCGACAAATATCAGTAATCAATACTGGTATAACTGGTTTAACAAGTAAAAAAGATATAGAATCAACTATATCTTTTCTTTTTTTGTTTCTTCAAATAGTTTATAAATTGGTACTTGTAAAGCATCAGCTATTCTTCCTACTGTTTCTATCGAAAAAGTTTTGTTTTTGGTTTGGCTCTCGACCTCAGAGATAAAATACATTGAAAGTCCACAAAGATCAGCAAGCTGTTGTTGTGTTAATTTTTTCTCTAATCTATATTTACGTATGTTTTTTCTACATACGTCATAATAATACATACTTGATTCTAGTCGTGTCATAAGTCGCATCACCTTATAAATATTTTCTCACTTTTATAAAAATAAATATTGGTGCGAACAGCACTATACAAAAGATATGTTTTAGTATATAATATGGGTAGTAAGGAGTAGTATTTATGGCGTTAATCAAATGTAGTGAATGTGGAAAAGAAATTAGTGATACAGTTGAATCTTGTGTTCATTGTGGTTGCCCTTTAGGAAAGGTTATTTTTAATACTGGTAATTCTTGGATTGGTGTATTTGGTAAGTATATTATTACTGATGAAAGTGGTAATGTTCTTGCTAAGCTAAAGGAAAACCAACAATTCGAAATGAATATTGTTGAGGATACAACTTTTTATGTTCAGTGTAATACTTCAATTAGAAGAAACAAGGTAAAAGTTTGTGTACCAGCTGGCGAAATTAACAAGTTTTTAGTAAAACTTGGTTTTTTGGGTATTGTAACTGTTGTTTCTAAGATAGATTAAATAAGAAAGAAGATGTAAATTATGGCTATGATTAAGTGTAAGAAATGTGGAACTGAGATTAGTGATAAATCGATTGAATGTGTAAAATGCGGAGAATTAATAGAAAAAGGTAGCGTTTCTATATGTCCTGAGTGTGGAAAAGAAATTAAAGGTAATAAATGTATGAATTGTGGTTATGAAGAAAAGGTAGAAGTGCAAATATTAGAAAACGTTGTTAATAATGGTAATGGTAGTAATATTTCTCCTAATACTGGTGGTAGTGGTATATTTATAGGATCTATAGTAATGTTTGTAATAATGTTTTTTATTGTAAGTTGGATTACTAGTGGCGGCTTTGCTAGCGGTGGAAATGGTTCTGATAATGGTATGTCAAAGGGGTGTTATCGTGCTCTTAATAAAAATGGTGGTTTGAGCGATTTTGAACTTTGTCTTTATTCAGATTCAGTGGTTTATAATTATCTTGAATTAGATAAAGCTCTTAATAGTCATGAAAGGACTGAGAAATTATACCCTGACTGGTTGTCTGATACCAAAATACAGATTAAGGATAACTATGATCAATATTGGTTTACTTGTGATATTGATAGAGAAAATGGTGGTTCTATGAAATGTAGAGGTTTTGGAAACGGTGGGTTTGGGATAGGCTCTTTATCGACGTGGAAAAAACAATAGAACAGAATTAATTTATCAGTTATTTGTAGGGAGTGGTGTTATATGGCACTTATTAAGTGTAAAAAGTGTGGAAAAGAAATATCAGATAAGGCTAAACAGTGTGTTAAATGTGGAGCAAATATCGAGATAAAAAAAACAAATTCTAGTAAAAAAAATTTAGAAGAGATAGATAGGGAAAGGCAGAAAAACAATGCCAAGAACTTGTTAAATGGTGTAAAATCTCATAAAATAGGTACAATGATAGTTATTGCTGGAATAATTTTAGCATTAATAATTTCATATGTTGTAAACATAAACACTGATGAAAAAAGTGTGGTGGATAGACTGCTAGGAACGTGGATAAGTCAGGAAAATGGTTCAATATTAGAACTAGAAGATTATGGGCTATGCGTGGTTAGACCGAGAGTAGATGGTAAAAGAGTAGATGGATGGGAAGATTCATCAGAATGCAATTATGAAATTGATGAAAAAACTATCAAAGTAAAAGCCATTGTTGGGAACAATGAAACTATTACAGTGGAGTGGACATATAACGATGATATTACCAAATTAATAACAGCAACGGGCACTATCTATACTAGAAAAGAATATGAGAATAAGGAAACTTCTAATGATGGAGTTGCTAATGTTGAAGAAAAAGAAGAATATCAATATCGTTATCACACGTTGTACAGAGACAAAAACGGAAAAACTGCTACTATAAGATTTTTAGAAAATGGCATATGTGAGACGAACTTTGGCAGTTTTGGTTATAGTGAGAATCCATCTGGTGTAATGCGTTATACAGTTAACTATATTAGTAATTCTTGTACTTACGAAAAAATATCTCGAAGGGAACTTAAGATATTTGATAATACAATTATCTCTAGAACAGCAACATCTGGAGGAAAGACAGTTAATATGGGAAATCTTAAACTATCGTCTAGTTATATAATAGTTGAATTTGATGAGAAATATGAAAAATTAAAAATAACTAATGGCGATTTCGATTATACTGGAAGTCCTTCCTTTTTGGAATTTACAGCAAATAAAGATAACGAAGACAAAACAAATAATGATATAAATAATAGTGATAACAATTATATTAATAATGATGATAATAATAACAATAGTCATAACAATAATAACAATAATGACAATGTAAACGATAACAATAATAGTGATGATGATTATAATAAAACTGAAACTACTACAACGAAACCATCTATGGAAGAGCTGGCTAAAAAATCAAAGGAGAAATTAGATAAGGCTACTGTTAAGTTAAAACATTATAGTGGGGATACTTATAAAGCAGAAATAAATGCTCCTGGCTTTAATTATTTAACTTTAAAAGTAAAAATTGGTAATCGGGAATATGATTTGAGTGATTATATAGAACTTGAATACGAGAACATTGGAAGCAATTGTGTCGATATTGAGTTAATAGATCAATATAATAATACTAGAACAATTAATAAGTGTATTAATTTTAATCCGGAGTCACCAAATTATGAGGTTTGGATTTATGATATTTCTCCTGCGGGGGCTTGTACAATGAAATTAAAAAATTTGTCTAATGGTGGCAATAGTTATAATAATATTGATAATTTAACTTGCACTTTTGATACAGGAAAGACTTTTAAGTGTTCTTCATTTACTATGCAGTATAATAAAAAGGGAACCTTAACAATTAAAAATAAATATGGAATGTCTCAGGAAATTCCTATTGAGTGCAAAAAATAGCACGGTATGCTAAATACATTATGAAGATAATCGTTTAAAAACGGTTGTCTTTTTTTATAAATTATTCGAAAGTACTCTAAAGGAGTGCTGAATAAATTGACAACAAGTCCAATAACTAAGTTAATGAACAACCTACTTAATGATGAAGATTATATTAAGTACGAAGAAATCTATAAGCAACAAAACGATATTGATAAGGATTTACTTATTAAATTACTCGAGAATCATCACGATTTGTATTACTTATTCCTTAAAATAAATATATTCTTGAATAGGTTCAATACTAAAGATTTAAACGATGGATTAAGTGATATTTTTAATTATAAAGGTAAATCATATCGTATCAGTGATTTAGACTGTATATTAGGATATTATTATAATCATTATTTGAGATGTCTACGAGCTATTAAAATAATGATTAATGATAAGTTAGTACCTCAGGATGAGAGGGAACTACTCGAGAAAATAATTAGTAAACCAGTTGAAGAACAGATAAGATTTAATTTAGATGATAATCAATGATGATTATCTTCTTTTTATTTTAAGTTGATTTATGATTCATTTCATAAGACAATCATTACGAGGAGTGATATTATAAATAATTTGATTTACCTTATTGGTCGATTAGTTGAGGATCCTAAATCAGAAAAGTCAGATGATAAAGAAATTACTAAAATCACGATAGCGGTTCAAAGGTCATTTAAAAATGCTGATGGAGTTTATGAAAATGATTTTTTTGACTGTGTTTTATGGAATGGTCTTGCTACACATACTAATGAGTATGTTCGTAAGGGTGATTTAGTTGGCATTAAAGGAAGACTTCAAAGCAAAAAATGCGAATCTGATTCAGATGATAATAAGTACTATAATGAAATAGTAGTCGAGAAATTATCTTATCTAAGTTCTAAAAGAAATGAAGATTAGAGAAAGAAATATTGTTAAACAAGCTAAAAAGTAAATGTTATATTACTAATTGTAGGTATTAGAAAAGACAATCAAATTAATGATTGTCTTCTTTTTTTATATCATATATAGCCTTGCTTTGAATGAGTGTATCTAAAATAAATATAAACTCATCGTCTTTGTCTAATTTATTTAAAATCTCTAATGATTTTTCGGATAACTTCGTTTTATTTTGCATTGCTTGAATATCCATATCATTTGATCTAATATCGGTTTCTGCAAACAAGTATTCATAACTTACATTATAAAAATCTTTTACCCTTTTTAAATTTTCTAAGGTAGGTATTCTACCTTGTTCATAGCCAGTTATAGAGTTTATATGAATATTTGTTGCTTTACTTACTGCCATTCTAGATAAATTTTTTTCTTCCCTTAATTGCTTTATTCTTACGGCAAATGCTTTTGCTTTTTGACTAGGTTCACTCATTTATTATTCTCCTCCCTACACCACTTAAGGTGTAATTTTTAAAAAAATACACAATAAGTATTGACACGTGATTAATATGTGCTATAATGAGTACAACACCACGAGTAGTGTATGTTATATTTAATATACACAACATATTTAATAATTTTGAAATATCAACAAGTGATTTCACATAATATTATATACTAAATGTTGTGTGGTGTCAATTATAGGAAAGGAGGTATAAAATGCCTGCACTTAAAACAATAGTGCTTACTCTTAAGAACAAGGAGAAAATCATAATACCTATAGTTTCATCTAATGGTAGAGGTTTCAATTTTAATGGAATATCTGCTAATAACGAGGTTGAAACAATCAGGCTTGAGCTTGATAGGAATGCTGATAAGGTTTATGAAGTAGTTAAATCTAAGCAAAGCATTTATAGACAAGAGGTTTCAAAAAAGGCTTTCGATGGTTACGTCAAAAAAGTGAATAGAAAAAAGACTCGAGATTAGGTAGCAACTAATCTCAAGTCAAATGCTAGTATTATGCGAAATACTGATACTAGTATATAACAAGTTGGGAAAAATCTCAACTTGAAAAATAAATAAAGGGAGGGAATATTAATATGGCAAAATTATGTAAAAAGTGCCAAGAGTATAATAAAAACAAGGGGGCTAATGAGATTAGATATTGTGAGGAGTGTGCAAAAAATAATACAAGAATGTACATTCAGCAACGTAGAAAACCACAGGTTGACTACTTGTATGAACTTATGGTGGAGAACAATATTACCGAGGTTAGTAATTATAATAAAGAATTGTTAATAGAGGCTTTAAAAAAAGCAAACTCTTTATCACATGCAATAACTGGCTCGTATCTTACTACGATTATGAATACAACAAGAGGAATGGAACTATTTGAGGATATTGGTAATCATTACTTTCCGTCTTGTGGAAGATACTATAAGGTTTATCAAATTAAAAAATGAAGTGATGATCTACGAAAACGAAAAGGAAGAAAAACTTAATTAAGAAGCAAGCAGACTACTTGTACGACATTATGATTAAACATAATATGACTGAAATAAGTGTACTGGATAAGACTATATTATCAGAAGCAATGAAATCATCTAATTCCAAAAATAGGTCTTATCGTAACTATTTACATCGTCTTACTAATTCAGTTCGTGGAAAGCAGTTATTTGAATATGTGGGAATATATTATTTTCCATATGTTTGTTACAAGGGGTGCAGAGTTTATAAAATAAAAACAATTTAGGAAGAGGAGAAAAGTTATGAAAAAAGAAAATGAAAATAAAGAAAAAATAGATGTATATCCAAAATTAATAGAGGTTGCATTGTGGAAACGTGTAAATGATGATAAGCCTTTACTCGTGCTTACAGGTGATAAAGTGGCTAATTTAGTAATAAATAATTTAAGCAATAGTTTATATTGCACTAACAGTTTTTACACTTACATAGACACTTTTACTGACCTAATGCTAACTATAAAATCATCTAAACTTGATAAGCACGAGGAAAAGATATTACTAGATGAAAATTTTGTGGTGTTTATGGTAGAACTAAAATTTGAGGGTTTGAACACTCGATTATTACAGATACCACCATGTGCTAAGTATTCAAAATACGAGAAATATACGACAGTAGTAGAAAAAGAAGACTGCTTAATATTACTCGTAGATGTAACAAAAAAGGATAAGGAGAATAAAAATGAGGAATAGAAAGAATAAAACTGAAATCAGTAAACTAAGTGACATAAAGGAAATATTAATATGGGGGACATCTGAGCCAAGCTCAGACCCCATATTAGTACTAGGTGGTAATACTTTAGTTAGTATTGCTAGCCGTGTAAGGAGAACACCTGAGACACATATAATTGGTCTTGATGGAACGAAGAAAAAAGAGTTTATTATTGATAAACTTGATATTACTTTCAGTATATTAGAAATATCAGATAAAGAAATGTTTATGTATATCTTAAACTTATTGGATCCAGAAAATGATTTTTCTATATTCAAAGTTGAGTTTGTGTACAAGAATGCTATAAGTGAAGTATACACTTTACCACTAGAGTTAGTAAATTCGAATTGGAAAGATTTTACTGATATTGCAGTAGGTTTTGATGATAATGAAAACAATTTTAATGGGAATGTAAGACTTTTGGTAGATACTGAAACAGGAAAGAGAGGTTTATAATGAATAAAGAAATGAATTTACTAGATAAGATAAGAACAGCATTTGATACGGAAGATTGTTGTATGGAGTGCCTATTAAATGAAATTACAAGATTAATTTTTGAAGACACTTCTTATGATGAAGAAATAAAACAGAAAATGTTAGCAACTATTAACAATAATAAAATGAGTGATAGACAAAAGTTAGGCTTTATAACATCATTAATTAATGAACATATAGAAAGGTAGTACTTGCGATGAGTGAAAATATTAAAAATATATTATCAATAGAAGAAGTAAAAGAGGTAATGGCTGAGGACTTCATATATGACATTGATAATGTTCCAATAGATGTAATAAATTGGTATTTAATAAAGAGTATTTCAATCAACTCAGTTGATACACTTAAAACAGAAGAAATCTATTGTTTGTTGGATACACTAACCAGAATTTTAATTCGTTGTGGTCTACTTCCAAAGGAAAGTAAAACAAAATGTGAATATGAGGTTGATGTTAGTAAATATAGTTATTTAGAGTTGAAAGAATTGCTTAAAATTATAATTGAAAAGATTGCTGAAATAATAGACCATTACGAACAATTTGGTTAGTGGTTCTAAAATCATAGAATTACAACGACTATGAAATGGTATGCTTTTAGTCGTTGTAATCTATCCTAATTTAATTTTTAAAGGGTTGTAAATAGCCGTTGACTTTTACAACGGGATTATTAGATAGTATCTTCGAAAGGAGATGTATCTATGAATAATAGGACCTATGGTTATGTAAGAGTAAGCAGCAAAGAACAAAACGAAGAGAGGCAAGTAAAGGCTTTATTAGAAAATGGTGTTGAGGAAAGATTTATATTTATTGATAAGCAAAGTGGAAAAGATACAAATAGACCCCAATATCAAATTTTAAAGAATGCTTTAAGATGTGGAGATACTGTTATAATTAAATCTTTGGATAGGTTCTCAAGGTCATACAAAGATATAATAGAAGAATATGCAGATATTACAAAACGAATTGGAGCAAATCTTGTTATTTTAGACCTTCCCCTACTTGATACTCGACAAAATGATGATTTGTTAAAATATTTCATAAATGATTTAGTATTACAAATTTTAGGATTTGTAAGTGAAACTGAACGTAAATATATTAGAGAACGTCAAAAAGAGGGTATTGCTATCGCTAAGGCTAAAAATGTAAAATTCGGAAGAAAGCGAATCGAGCGACCCTATAACTGGAATGAAGTTATTTCTAAATGGAAAAGTGGAGATATTACTGGAGTACAGGCTTACAGACAGTTAGGACTCAAAGAAACAACTTTTTATAAGTTACTCCGTGAAGAGAAGATTTAATACGTAAAGTAATAAAAATACTAAATAAATCATTAAACCATCTAATTTTTTTCTAAAAGTGTCTACAAACTCGTATTATTTAATGAGGTGTTAGATGTGAAAATAGTTAGTATTTTTAATGAAAATGGAAAGGCACTACAAGAGATTATAGAATTTCATTTAGTCGAGTATTGCTTGAATACTAAGAAGAATTAAATATTTATAACTTCATTACTTGTAGTTTGACAATTTGAGAGGAGTGATTTATATGGGGAAAGTGAGTAAAGCTGCTTGTTACCCTAGATTATCACGAGAAGACGGAGACGATGTCATAAGTGAAAGTATAGTCAATCAGACACAATTCATAAGAAGTTTTGCTGATAAAAGAGATGATATTCAACTTATAGAAGATGTAGATTATAGTGATGATGGATATTCTGGTGGTAATTTTGATAGACCAGGTTGGCAAAAGTTAATGAAAGATATTGATCGTGGAAAAATTGATACTATAATTACAAAAGATTTATCTCGTATGGGTAGAGATTATATAAGTATGGGAGAATACATAGAAAGAATATTCCCAGAAAAAAATATAAGATATATTGCTATCAACGATGATATAGACACAGCATATGAGACTCCTGGGTTAGAATATATTCAGTTTAAATTGATGTTTAATGACTTCTATATTAAAGACGGTTCTAAAAAAATCAGAAAGATTATGAGAAGTAAGAAAGAACAAGGACAATATACAGGTTGGAAAGGAATATATGGTTATAAAAGGGATCCAAACGATAAACATAAGTTAATTGTTGATGAAGATGTAAGACATATTGTAGTTAGAATGTTTGAACTTGCTAAACAAGGATATGGGCCTAAGACAATTGCGGATATGTTTTCGTTAGAGGGAATACCAAATCCTAGTGCTTATGCTAACTTAAGTCGTAGTAGTAAAAGTGAAACTGGTAAACTATGGTGTTCTAGGACTGTTGGAGATTTACTTAAGAATGAAACTTATATTGGTAATCTAACTCAAGGAATAAGGAAAAAGGTAAGTTATAAATCAAAGAAAGAAATTAGAATACCAAGAGAAGACTGGATTATAGTTGAAAACACTCACGAACCTATAATTGATAGGGAAACTTTTGATACTGTTCAAGAATTATTAAAAAAGAATAAGAATAGAACTCAAAACTATAATGATTACTTGTTAAGAGGTTTTCTATTTTGTAAAGAATGTGGTCATCGTTTAGGAGTTAATACTCATCAAAAGACCCAAAGAAGATATTGTGTGTGTAATTATTATGCAGCCAACAGCAAGTTTAAATTGTGTACTCCTCATACAATGAATTACGACAAGTTAGAAGAAGCAGTAATTAATGAACTAAAAAACTTGTGTAATGAGTATGTAGATGCTTCTAATTTTCACAGTAAAATAGAAGAAGAACAAAAGAAAACTAGTTTATCAGTAAAGTTAAAGAAGGAACTTAATGTTGTTGAAAGAAAACTTGAAAATACTAGGAATAATATTGATAAGTTATATTTGGATAAGTTAAACGATGTTATTACACTAGAACAATATAATCGTATGTCATTAAGATTTAAGGAAGATATAGAAAGTCTTACTAAAAGAAAAAATGATTTAACTCAAGAATTAAATAGTATTGATAGTGAGGAAACGAAGTTAAAGCAAGAAGAAACTTTAAAATTGATAAATGAATTTCTATCTTTTGAACACCCTACAAGAGAATTACTTGTAAATCTAATTGATAAAGTAGAAATAAGTCAAGATAAAGTTGTTAATATAAACTATAAATTTAAACTAAATTAAAAAAATCATAAATCTTGAAGAATTTATGATTTTTTATATGCTTTAATGGTGTTATAAGTTTTGTAGTAGACCAGCCGTTCTTGTGTTAAACTTATGACCTATTTTTATAAATTTAAAAAGGTTATAAGTTTTGTGGTAGACCACCACTTCTACCAGCAAGGATTGTTAATCCTTCGATGTCTTCGAAATTATCATACTTAATACCTTTTCTTAAAACTAGGAATTGTCCATCTCTCTTAGTTAGTCCTGCAAAAGTTTGTAGATAATCATCAGGATTTTCCTTGTAAACGTATATTGTAGCTTCTGGTCCACAAAGACCAATTTCGGCATCTCCGGATAAAACAGCAGCAGCAACATTATTGGCTCCACTAGTTAGTACAACTTCAATATCAAAATCATCTAAGTAACCATTGTGTAATGCTACATACCAAGGTGCATAGAATACTGAATGAGTAACCTCCGCAACCTTCAATTTCATCTTTTCATCATCATTAGTATTATTTTTACTTAAAAAGCATATTATTGTTAAGACTACTAATAGAATTAGAATACTTAACATCACAATAAATCTTTTCAAAAAAATAACCTCCTTTTTCTTTCCAATGTATTATATGGAGGAGGTTATCTTTTTGTTAATCAAAACTTTTTATGACAGTAATTCTGTCTTTTTTCATTAGCTTTTTTAATAGATAAATCATTAATATAATTATAAAAACTAACTTATAGTATTTACTGATGAATGTTGCTACAACCAAATAATTTTTACCAACTATAGCACCTATAAGAATAAGAATAGTATTCCATATTAGAGAACCTATTGTAGTAAGTAATAAGAAGGTATTAAAATTCATTTTGGACATACCAGCAGGAATAGATATAAGACTTCTAACTATTGGAACAAGTCTAGAATAAAATACCGATTTATATCCTTTTTCTTTAAATAAATCAATACTTTTATTGATATCTTCTTTTTTTAAATGAAGCATTTTACCTAATTTAGTATCGATAAGTTTTTGAAAGAAAGCATTGTTTAAAATAAAACCTAGTAGATACAATATAATAGCACCAATTAATGATCCTAAAGTTGCAAATATAATAATTAGAATGATATTTAGATTAGCATCTCTTGCAACAAAACCTGAGAATGTTAGTATTACTTCTGATGGAATAGGGGGAAATATATTTTCTATAGCTATTAGTAAAAGTATTCCTATATAACCAAAATCACTAATGACGCTAATAATTGTTTCGTACATTTTTATCACCTTAGTAATAATATGAGAAAAATATAATTAATTAGAACAAATAATTAAAATTTTGTTTACATGCATCTTTTATTTTGCTATAATCTACTATAGAGAATAG
>CAMXBB010000019.1 GCA_947179265.1 uncultured Bacillota bacterium | reverse complement strand
GGTGAAGGTGAACCTACAGAGGAACAAACTACAACACCAACAGGTGAAGATGACCCAACTGAAGAACAAGGTGTTACACAAACTAATGATTCACCAGCTCAACAAATGCCACAAAATGTAAATGCTAATATGTATACACCTCTAGATGCAACAGATTTACATGCTATAAAAGTTACAGCTAGACGTAACGCTAATGGACAAATGTTTAAGACTTTTGCGGGAGTATTAGGACTTGCAGCCGTTGGACTAGGATTTGCTGGAACTGCATTAGGATTTGGACTTGCACCAGCTGCATTTGCAGGAGGAGCATTCCTAGCATCAACTGGAATAGAATTGTTAGGTAAAATAAAAGACAATATTAAATTTGCAGCTACTAAACATAAGTTTAAAAAGATTGCAAAACGTGTAGAAAAAGAATTAGATGTTTTAATTAAACCAGTATTTGATACTAAGAGACGTGATTGCGGTTTCGTTCTAGTTGATGATGAAGGTAACCAACTATCAGATGGATATTTAAATACTGAAACGATGCGTCAATCATTACCACAAGGATTAGACGATAAAATTGTAAACATATTTAATAAAGAATTTGCTAAAGCAAATAAATATCGTGGCAAAGGTGCTAATGCCTCAACTACGAAGGAAATAAAATATAGAGAATTCCCACAAATTACATTTGATAATGCAAAAGCAGCATTTAATGAATTTGGAGGAGTTAAATCTGCTAGAGAATTAAATGGATTTAGTTTTGATCCAGAAAGATATAGAGCTGATATTGAACAAAATAGAACTGCTCCAGAAGTAGTACAAGAAAATTTACAAGAGGTTGATGTTGATGAGTTAAATAATCAAACTCAAACAGGTGACCAACCTGCACAACAAACAGAGCAACCAACTCAAACAGAAGAGCAAACTACAACACCAACTGGCGAAGGAGAACCAACTGAAGAGCAAACTCCAACACCAACTAGTGAGGGAGAACCTACTGAGGAACAAACAACTACACCAACTGGTGAAGATGAACCTACAGAACAACAAACTCAAGAACAAACTGGTGAAGAAAAGCCAGAGGAACAAGCTCCTGAGCAACAAGGAGACCAACCTAATGCTGATGAAGTAAATGCTGATATTCAAGATATAATGAATGCTTTAAATAATCATGGAGATGGAGAATTATCAAATACTCCTGCAGATGCTCAAGAAGTTCAAGATCCTTTAGAGTATATTGATGAATTTGCAGCACAAACAATTGATACTATGGATACTCGTGATGTTTCTGACCAAATGGATCACTTAGAAACAGGATTAAGACAATGTGTAGAATTAGGTGAGTTAACTTATGAACAAGCTCTAGGATTTGTTGGAGCTATCGATTATCGATTAGGATTAACTGACGAACAAAAGAAGTATCTAGAGGATGTAGCAGCTGGATTAAATTATAATAAAACTGAAAATGAAAAAGGAATGGGATTATAATGATAGAGGTTGGCAATATTGTTACTCTTGAAAACAGTCAAGAGTACTTGTTACTAGAAAAATTAACTAAAGAAGGAATTAATTATTTATATGCTGTAAGAGTTTTAGAAGATGAAACTCCTACAGATGAATTCCTAATATTTGAAGGTATTACTAATGGTGAAGATGAATATTTAAAGGTTGTAAGTGATAAAAATTTATATGATCAACTTATTGAAGACTTTAAAGACATCGTTGCTGATAGAATCGTAGCTGGAGAATTAGATGACGAGGAAGAAGCTGCTTAATAGCGCTTCTTTTTTATGTATAAAATAGGAAGTTATGAGCAATAATACTAATAAGGAGCGAGTATATGAAAAAAATATTTGTGTTATTGTTTGTAACTTTGGTTTTAGTATCAGGTTGTAAAATGTTTGATGATTCACCATCAAAAGTGGTTAATAAGTTTTTGAATAATTATAAAAATAATGATGAGACTGTAGTTCAGGAGCTTAATGATTACTTAGAGACTCAAGAATTAGATAAAGAAACAATTGAAGACTATCGCGAAATCTATCTTCGTCAATATAGTAACTTGAAATATACAATTAAAGATGAAAAAATTGATGGCGATAAAGCTTCAGTTGAAGTTCAAATAACAGTATATGATTACTATAAAAGTAATATTGCATCAGGTGACTATTTTACGGCTAATCAAGCAGATTTTGTAGATGATAAGGGAGATATTGATTTATCTAAATATTTAGCTTATAAGATTAAAAAGATGCTTGATACGACTGATACAGTTGATTATACCCTTACATTAAATTTGAATAAGATAAATGATAAGTGGGAAATTGAACCATTAACAAGCGAACAATTGAACAAATTACATGGTACATATGAATACTAGAATATATCTAGTATTTTTTTATATAATTTATTAGCAAAACGTATTGACAAGTGCTAATTTGAAAGCTATAATTTATTTAGCACTAGAAATTCTAGAGTGCTAGGAAGTGGTTTAATGGGAGATAGACAAGAGGCACTACTTCGAGAAATCGTAGAAGCTTATATACAAACATTTAAACCAGTTAGTTCTAAGTCATTAGTCGATTTATTTAATTGTTCGTCAGCAACGATTAGAAACGATATGGCTACATTAGAGGATTTAGGTTATCTAGAAAAAGAACATACGTCTAGTGGTAGAATTCCTTCAGAAAAAGGCTACCGTTATTATGTTGATAATCTAATGCATCCTAGAGAGTTAACTGGCGAAGATATACTAAAATTACAAACAATACTTTCTAATAATCAATTAGTGGTATCCGATGCAATAACTAAATGTATGGAGATAATAAGTGATATAACGCATTATACAAGTGTAGTTATTGGTCCATCAAAGAGCAGTAATACTTTAAAACAAATAAGTATTATACCTTTAGATCAAGAAGAAGCTACTGGGGATAAAAGAGTGGTAGCAGTGTTGGTTACCAATAAAGGTATTGTTGAAAATAAACAAGTCAATATATCACGTGATATAAATTTACGAGAACTTATTAAGACAAGTGAGATTATCAATAAAGCATTGGTAGGTACGCCACTTGATAAAGTAACAGAAAGACTTGAGTTAGAAATTAAACCAAAGATAAAAGATGTTATTGAAAGATATGATGAAGTATGTAATTTCTTTTCATCAGCATTTCAAGATTTTACCATGAGTAATAGTGATGTTGTATTTGGAGGAAAAACCAATATTTTAGACTTTAAGGAGTATAGCGAACCGGATAAACTTAAAGATATGATATCAAAACTTGAAAATGTCGAATTGGTTAAGAGAATAGAAACTGATGAAAATGATGTTAATGTGTTTATTGGTGAAGAAACCGAATTTGATCCTGATGTAACAATTATTAAGACACATTATCAAGCAGGTAATGATGAAGGAACCTTAGCTATCATAGGTCCAAAAAGAATGGAATATGATAAGGTAGTAACATTACTTAACTTCTTAAAAAATTACATAGAGAAATAGAAAGAGGGCATCATGGAAAAAGAGAAAGATAAAACTTTGGAAGAAAATGTTGAAAAGCCAAAGATGAAAAAAGATAAAAAAACGAAAGATAAAACGAATGAAGAACTTTTAAAGTTAACAGAACTTCTTGGACAAGAAAAAGAAAAATCAATGCGTATTCAAGCAGAGATGATGAATTTCAAAAGAAGAAAAGAAGAGGAAGCGGCTATTTTAAAAAAATATGCTAATGAAGACATATTAAAACAATTGCTTCAAGTATCTGATAACTTTGACCGAGCATTATCGATGGAAAACGAAGAAAATGCCGAATTTTTAAAAGGTTTTAAGATGATAAGTTCAAATATAAAAAATATCTTGAAAGATAATGGAGTAGTTGAAATTGAAGCTTTAAATCAAGAATTTGATCCAAGCATTCATCAAGCTGTATTAACAGAAGCTAAAGAAGGCGTAGATGCTGGAATTGTAATCGAAGTTTTACAAAAAGGTTATATGTATAAAGATCGTGTTCTAAGACCTAGTATGGTTAAGGTAAGCGAGTAAGTGAGAAAGGATAATAATTATGGGAAAAATAATAGGTATAGATTTAGGAACAACAAATAGTTGTTGTGCTGTATTAGAGGGAGGAACTCCTACTGTTATAGCAAATGCTGAAGGAGATAGAACAACTCCATCAGTAGTAGCATTTAAAGGAGATAATGAACTTGTTGGTGTTCAAGCTAAAAGACAAGCCGTAACTAATGCTACAAATACAATTGCATCAATTAAAAGACTTATGGGAACTAATGAAAAAGTTTCAGCTAATGGTAAAAAGTATACTGCTGAAGAGATTTCTGCTAAGATTTTAATGAAGATTAAAAGAGATGCTGAAGCTTATTTAGGTGAACCAGTAACTAAGGCAGTAATTACGGTACCTGCATACTTTAATGATGCTGAAAGACAAGCTACTAAGAATGCTGGTAAGATTGCTGGTTTAGAGGTTGAAAGAATTGTTAATGAACCAACAGCAGCAGCTCTTGCTTATGGTTTAGATAAACAAGATAAATTACAAACTATCTTAGTATATGACTTAGGTGGAGGTACATTCGACGTATCTATCCTTGAATTAGGTGATGGTGTTTATGAGGTTAAATCAACTAGTGGTAATAATAGATTAGGTGGAGATGACTTCGATAAACGTGTAATGGATCATATCGTTGCTGAGATTAAGAAAGAGACTAAAGCTGATATCAAAGATGATAGAATGGCTATGCAACGTGTTAAAGATGAAGCCGAAAAAGCTAAGAAAGACTTGTCAAATGCTACAACTGCTACAATATCATTACCATTCATTGCTCAAGTTGACGGAGCTCCAGTTAACTTTGAAATGGATTTAACAAGAGCTAAATTCGAAGATTTAAATAAAGATTTATTCGATTCAACACTAGATGCTGTTAGAAAAGCATTAAAGGATGCTAAATTAAGCGCTAGCGATATCGATCAAATCGTATTAGTTGGTGGATCTACTCGTATTCCATATATTCAAGAACTAGTTAAGAAAGAATTAGGAAAAGAACCAAATAAGAGTGTTAATCCAGATGAAGTAGTTGCTATGGGTGCTGCTATTCAAGGTGGTGTATTAACTGGTGAAGTTAATGATTTAGTATTACTAGATGTAACACCATTATCATTAGGTATTGAAACTCTAGGAGATGTTATGACAGTATTGATTCCTAGAAATACAACAATTCCTACAAGCAAGAGTCAAGTTTTCTCAACTGCTCAAGATAATCAACCAGCTGTAGATATTCATGTATTACAAGGTGAGCGTCCAATGGCTGTTGATAATAAGACACTTGGAAGATTCCAACTTACTGATATCCCTCCTGCAAGAAGAGGAGTACCACAAATCGAAGTTACATTCGATATTGATGCTAATGGTATCGTTAATGTTAAAGCTAAAGATTTAGGTACTGGTAAGGAACAAAAGATTACTATTACATCTAACACTAACTTAAGTGATGAAGAAATAGACAAGATGATGAAAGAGGCTGAAGCTAATAAAGAAGCAGATGAAAAGCGAAAAGAACTTGCAGATGCTAAGAATGATGCCGAACAATCAATTATAGCTGCTGAAGGAGCTATTAGAGATTTAAAAGAAAAAGTAACTGATGATGAAAAGAAAAATATTGAATCATTAATAGATGATGTTAAAGAAGCTTTAAAGAAAGATGATGTTGAAGACATCAAAGATAAGACTTCAAAACTACAAGAAAAAGCTATGGAATTAGCTGGACGTGTATATGAAGAAGCAAGTAAAGAAGCAAATGCTACAAATGATTCTAATAATGATGATGAAGTATCTGAAGCAGAATTTGTTGATAAGAAATAAAATTAATGGGGATTCTTTCCCCATTAATTGCTATATAATGATTAGTGGGTGTTGAAATGAAACGTAGTGATGTTGACAATAAATATAAATGGGATTTAAGCTATCTTTATTCATCTTTTGATGAATGGAATAAAGATGCTAAAAAAATTCCTAAAATGATGAAAAAAATTGACGAATATAGAGGTCATCTATTAGATAGTTCTAGTAAATTATTAGAATTCTATAGATATACGCAAAGCATTGAAGAAATAATGGAAAAGTTGCATTTCTATGCTTTCTTACTTATCGATGTTGATATGGATAACGTTGATAATAAGAAATATTTTGAAATGATTAGTGGAATGATTGCTGATTATAATGCTAAGACTTCTTTTGTAATTCCAGAATTACTGATGAGTGATTATAGTGTAATTGAAGGATTTATGGAAGAAAATAGTGAACTTAAGATATTTGAGAAGATGTTTAAAGAGATTTATAGAGTTAAGGAACATATGCTTTCCAGTAATGAGGAAGCAATCATTTCGGAATATCAAGCAGCATGCCAAAATTATGGAAAATCAAGCCAATATATTAGAAATAAAGAGATGGACTATGGTGAGATTAAGCTAAGTGATGGAAAGACGGTTAAATTAACTGCTAGTACATTGAATAAGTATTCTCGAAGTGAAGATAGAGAAGTAAGAAGACAAGCCTTCGAACTTTCTAGTAAAGCTTATGAACATAATATTAATAGTTTAGCAACTAATTATATTGGATTTATTAAAAATTATGAAATTGAAAGCAAATATCGTAAATATTCAAGCTTTTTAGAACAAAAGCTATTTGAACGTGATATTGATCCTAAAGTATATGAAACTTTAAAGAAAGTTGTTCTAAGAAGTAATGACACTTATAGTAGATATATTAAATTATATAAAGATATGCTTAAGTATGATGACTTTAAAGTTTATGATATGGCAGCACCATTAGTTAAAAATTCTAATAAAGAGTTTAGTGTAGAGGAAGCGAAGAAACTAGTTTTAGATACTTTCTCTTTGTATGGAGAATATTATACTGATGTATTAAAATTTGCTTTTGATGAGAAATGTATTGATTTTATTCCTAGTGAAGGTAAGGTTACTGGTTGGTATAGTGCCTATATTCCTTATGCTCATCCAGTAGTATTTGCTAATTATGATGGGAAGATTTTAGATGTTTCAAGTCTATGTCATGAACTTGGACATTTTGTTAATCAATATATGATAATTAATAATCAACCACCAATGTATGTATACCAAAGTTCATTCTGCGCTGAGGTTGCTTCTTTAAATAATGAAATTGTATTTTCTAATATAATTCGTGAGAAAGAAAGCGATGCTGATATAAAATTAGAATTACTTGCAAATTTTATCAAGGTATTTGCAAGCAATTTCTTTGGAGCTGCAAGACAAGCGATATTTGAAGAAAGAGCTCATACATATGCTAAGGATAATGAACCATTATCATCTGATGTTTTATCTGAACTTTGGATGAGTGTTACTAAAGATGTATATGGAAGTGAATTAGATGGTTATGATCCGAACGGATGGGCATGTATTCCTCATTATTTTATGAATGGTGGATATTATACATTTAACTATTCAACTGCTATAATTGCAGCATCTAATCTTGCTTATAAGATATTACATAAAGAGAATGGAATCTTGGATAAGTATAAGAAATTCTTAACTATTGGAAATAGTATGAGTCCAATTGATTCATTAAAAGTATTAGGTATTGATATGACAAAAGAAGAAACTTATGATGTTGCATTAAAGATGTTTAATGAAGCAATTGATGAATTTTATAAATTAGTTAAATAGATAAGAAGGTGAAGAAGTGGCAGAAAATAAAAGAGATTATTATGAAGTGTTGGGACTAGATAAAAATGCAACTGACGAAGACATAAAAAGAGCATTCCGAAAACTAGCAAAGCAATATCATCCAGATGTTAATAAAGAGGAAGGTGCTGCCGAAAAATTCAAGGAGATTGGAGAGGCTTATTCAGTATTGAGTGATGCTAATAAACGTCGCCAATATGATCAATTTGGTCATGCAGCATTTGATGGTGGAGCCGGTGGATTTGAAGGATTCAGTGGCTTTGGCGGATTTGAGGACTTTGACCTTGGCAGTATCTTCGATGCTATGATGGGCGGAGCTGGCGGTTTCGGTGGCTTCGGTGGAAGAAGTCGTGGAAACAGGAAAACAAAAGGTGCTGATAAAGTTGTTAATATGTCTTTGACCTTCGAGGAATCAATCTATGGTTGTGAAAAAGAGTTTAAGGTTAATATCGACGATGCTTGTCCAAAATGTGATGGCAAGGGTGGAACTGGCGAAAAAACTTGTTCAACTTGCTCTGGTAGAGGTCGAGTTGCTACTCAACAACGGACTATGATTGGTGTTATTCAAACAGAAACTGTATGTCCAGATTGTGATGGCAGAGGAGTAACCTATACAAGCAAGTGTTCTCATTGTTCAGGACGTGGAACTATTAATCAAGATAAGACTATTAAATTAAGAGTACCACGTGGTGTTGAAGATGGCGATACGATGCGTATGAGTGGTAAAGGAAGTGCAGGAGCTAATGGTGGACCTAGAGGAGATATCTATATTGAATTTAGAGTTAAAGAACATGAACTTTACCAAAGAGATGGAAGAGATATCTACATTACAATACCTTTGACTATTACTGAAGCAGTACTAGGATGTAAAAAGGAAGTTCCGA
Organism: uncultured Bacillota bacterium; assembly: GCA_947179265.1. GTDB lineage: Bacteria > Bacillota_I > Bacilli_A > RF39 > UBA660 > CAG-582. The sequence goes on along the minus strand of CAMXBB010000019.1, from coordinate 3,530 downwards.
CTGTTCAAGGGACAATTATTACTGAGATTCCATCAGGAACTCAAAATGGTGATAAATTCAAATTTAGAGGTAAAGGTATTGATGATGAAAAGAGTGGACGTAAGGGAGATGCTTATGGTATTATCGAAGTCATTATACCTACAAAGTTAGATCATACTCAAAAGAAATTATTTAAAGAATTAGCAAATACGAAACTTGATAAGGATTCAGCATTTGCTAAATATAATAAATATACAGATGATTAATATTCATCTGTTTTTTCTTGCAAGTTAATCTTTTAGTATTTATAATAATGCTAAAAAGGAGAAAACATGATTATGAAAAATGAAGTAATATTACCAGATATTGAGTATGGAAGTCGTAAACCTATTAACCTAGAAGCTATTGATTTAACTTTAACTACAGATGAAAAAACTATTTTAAAACTAGCTGAAAATACTTTTACAAGTGGCAAAAAGGGAGCTTTAGCTGTTGTTAAGACAGATGATGCTTTTAAAATTGTTAGAACTCGTAAAGCATATATATTTCAAACATTAAAAGATGCTGAATTTAGCAGAGTGTTATCAGATTATAATGCATATTTAGATTTTTTATTCATGAATGATATTGAAACGGCATATATTACAGATACTACTAAAGCTGCAGTTGAATTAATGCTAAAATCTTTGGTATCTTATTATGATTTTAACATTGGTCAAGAGCGAGATGGAAGAGTAGTTAGAATATATTCAGGTGGATATGGTGAAACATTCGACTATTCGATGTTTTTTAGACCAGAAGATATTCGTTCTTCTTTTAATGCTGACTTCTTGAAAAAAATACAATCTATTATGAGAGACGATACTCCATCAGAAAATAGTAAAAATAGGATTGGCATTGAGCATATAGCACAATCATTAAAAAATACTCCAAGACCTAAAATGAGAGTTTTAGAATCTGATTCGTATATTAAATAATTAGATCAGAAAGTATCGATAAATAAATTTAAAAGACGATTAATCGTCTTTTTTCTTGCAAGTTTATTATTGTGTGTTTATAATATATCCCAAAAAAGGAAAAGAGTGAATATATGGAAAGAAGAAGTACAATAATAAGCCCTGAAATCGAATGGGTAAACGATCATCCAAGTTTTGAATTACAATTAGATAATAGTGGTATGATAGCATTACAAAAGATTAAGGGATTTTTTACTAGTAAAGATGAACCAATTATGGTCTCATTAGTTAAGCATGGTGAAGAATTTAAGGTAATAAGCTGTCGGAAGTTTAAAGGGAAAGATTCTGATGATTCTTCATTTTTTACCGAAAATTATCTATCAGATTATCTATCATATTTAGATTATTTATATTTAAGAGATGTTTTGTTTGTTGATGAGATGCCAATAACTTTAGAAGACTTTGAGGTGATTTTGAAAGCAATTATATGTTGTTATGATGTTGAGATGGATAAAGATGAATGGCAAAATTTGGTTAAGATAACGGATAAAGCTAATGATAATGTGATCTTATATAGTACAGATTATACAAGACCAACTTTTGATATAGAGCTTTTAAGTAAAGTTCGTTATGCTATTCGAGAAAAATTTAAAACTGCTCGTAATATACCAAGTGTAGAAGAGGTTGCTAAATTGCTTAAGAAAAATCCTCGCCCATCAATGATAATTAATTCTAGTAATTAAATTTAGTAAGGAGAAGAAAATATGAGTATTATTGACCCTACACCTGTAGAGGAAAGACTAATGGTTTTATCAGATAATAAAACGAAAGATGTAAGTGAAAGAGAAAAAATCATCATATCAGGGGTTGATGAATTGTTCACTAAAGAAGACGTAGGAACGATTACTTCTCTTGTTCCTGATGAAAATTGCTATAGAATTGTAAGCTGTAAAAACTATCGCAGAGAATTTTATGTTAAAAACGGAAGGCCAGAGTCCTATGAAGGTTATTGGGTTTGGCTAGGTAAAGAATTAATGGACTATCAAATATATTTAGATTTCTTATATCGAAATAATATAACAGATGTTAGCCAAGGACAAATTTACTTAAAAGAATTTGAAGCTTTGATAAAAGCTCTAATGACAAAATATAGTTTATCAACAGCTGAGAATTCTAACACTGCTATGATGAAGGTAGGAACATATAATTTTAATAGTTTTGTTATTTTTAATTCGGATTTAATAAGATCTAGTTTTAATAGGGATCTTTTAGCTGATATTAAGAACAAAGTAGAACAAATAAAGACTGATTCTAAAAATCTTCCATCATTAGAGATACTTTATAAATATTTTATGGCTAATCCCAGACCACAAATGAAAGTAAAAACTTATCGAAATGATTAAGATTCTTGATAGACCAGTTGCACCAAAAGTACCATATGTAATTGGAAAAGATGAGTATCATGTATTAAATGATTTTTTCCAAACTCTAATGAAGAATAAGAATATCGATAATCTAGATCTATTCTTCTATAATGTTAGTACTTTAGAAATGAAACCTTCAACTATTAAAGATATGTCAAGTCCAACTACACTAGCAGAATACAGTGTGATCTTCAACTATATTAGATTTATTAAAGATGTTTTTAAAATTGCTATATCTCATGAACTATTACATTTAGCATCATCTCTAAATACTGATGAATGTCAATTTTCAGGATTTAGCCAATTTCAAAAAGTAGGAAATATTCTAATTGGTATTGGTCTAAATGAAGGCTATACATGGATTTTAGATAATCGCTATTTTAATGACTATGTGGAAGGTAAAGATGAATATCTAAAAGATACCTATATGGTTATTAGAAATATTGCGGGGATGCTTGAAGATTTAGTCGGCAGAGAAAATATGGAAAAGTGGTATTTTAATGCTGATTTAAAATCTTTGGTAGAATATCTTTGTCAATTCATGGATTATGATGAAGTTATATGCTTTATTTTAGCTTTGGATAATATCTTTGTATATTGTGATGAAGGTAAAATATTAAAACCACGCATTGCTATGGAAAATTATAGATATGCTGTTGAATTTATTGGTAGATGTTACATCAATATATTCTCGCAACAATTAATTGCCAATGAATTATCACAAGAGAAATATGATGAGCTTATGGGATATGTTTTTAAGCTTATGTCTCAAGAGATAAAATTTAAGAAGTTCAGTATCTTTAAATCTCGCAAAATGAGTCCAAGAAAGTTTAATAAAATTGTTGCATATGAGCAACAAAAGGTATTAAAAAAATATATTTAGTATTTTAAATATATTTTTTTTTCGCGTGATTCAATAATATCTTCTTCTTTTAAGTTTTTTATTTCTCTCATCATTGCTGAGCGATCGATAGATAAATAATCAGCTAGATCAGTTAATGAAAAAGGAAGGGTTATTGCTTTGGTAATTTGTTTTTTGGAAAGCATATTAAAGTATGCTAATAACTTTTCCCGAATTGTCTTCTTTGATAGAATCTCAATTCTTTCATTTTTACTTCTTAGCTTATCACTTAAAATTTGTAAGGTATTGTCAATTAATTTATTATGATAG
>CAMXBB010000018.1 GCA_947179265.1 uncultured Bacillota bacterium | reverse complement strand
TTATCTATACTTAAAGATTGACTTTTAGATTGTAAAAAATATGATCTTAAGATTTGATTATTCATAACATTATAAGAAACATCAAATTCTAATACTTTTCCATTTTTAAATTCAATTAAAGTCTTATGGTTTCTCTTATTTTCAGAAAAATTTTTTACCTGATTCAAACAAATCCATTCATTATTATTTAATCTAATTGATTTAGTAGGAAAAAAGATCCAATTTTGGTATTCATTAATTATGATAGGCGGCTTATAACTAATTCCTATCAATAATTTTGTATTTTTTATTGCTGCATCTAATGATTTTCCATAATTTAAGCAATTTTTTTTAATAATCGAATTTGGGCGACTCTTTATAATAAAAAACCTCTTTTCTTCATACACAATAGACTCTCCCCTACCATTAGACAAAATAGCCATAGTTTTGCTATTTATATTATATTTATTCATATATTTTCTCCTTTCGAGGGCGTATACTAACATAAATTACTTAAGAAATTTGTCGATATTTGTGCACAAAAAAAAGAGTTATTAACTCTTAATATGTTTTTATTGGTAATATAAGTTGGATTAAAGATTCATCAGTAGCACTTTTTATTACTATTGGCTTAGAATCCGTATTCATAAATATTATAATATCTTCACCTTCATATGTCTTTAAAGCATCCATCATATATTTTGCTGAGAAAGATATAGATATGTCTTCGTTATTATTTCTTTCAACAGTGATTCTATCCTCTACTTTTCCAATCTCGGCAAATGATGAAATACACAATTCATTACCATGAGCTTCCATCTTTACAATATTCTTATCTTTACTTTGAGTTAGTAAAGCTGCTCTGTCTATAGAAGCAAAGTATTCATCTAGTTTTGTATTGATAATATGAATAAAATCAGCTGGTATTAGATTTGATGTATTTGGATAACTTCCGTTTAATAAATTAGATTGAAACAATATGTTTTGATATTTGAACATAATTTTGTTAGTAAATATATGAATATCCACATTTTGCTCTTCATCCCCTATTATCTTATCTAGTTCATTAATATTCTTACCTGGAATAACAATATCAACTGCATCTTCAAATGGAGAATCTAAAGTCATAGTTTTTTTAGCTAATCTATAAGAATCTGTTGCTACACATTCAACAATATTACCATTTATCTTAAAATTAATACCTGTTAAAAGTGGACGAGATTCTTGAGTAGATATTGCAAAAATCGTTTGACGAATCATCTTCTTTAATTCTCCTGATTTTAAAGTAATATGCGAAGGTGCATCATTTAATTCTATTTGTGGATAATCCATGCTATTTAAACAATTTAAATTATATTTACTAGTATCAGTATAAATAACAATCTTTAAATTGTCGATAACTTCGAAGTTAATAACTTCACTAGGCATTTTCTTAATTATATCTAAGATATATTTACTTTGAATAATAATTGTTCCTTCTACTTCTATGTTTTCTATTTCACTAGCAGGAATAAATGATTGAATAGTTAAATCAGAATCACTAGCCATTAAATATAATCCATCTTTACTTAGATCAAATTTTATACCATTTAATATTGGTATTATATTTCTAGGAGATATTGCTTTGCTAACGTTTGTAAGTTGTTCTAGTATTATATTTTTTTTAATTGAAAATTTCATTGATAAATCCTTCTTTCTTATTTTTTTTAAATATTATTGTTATTATTAGCGTGGATAATGTTGATAACTGTCTAGTTTTCAATAAATTATGTCGTTTTTAGTAAATATTTATTAGAAACAGCTGTTGATAACTGTCGAATTATTAACATTAATTTGCTATTTTTTCCTTTATTTCTTTTATTTGTCTTCTTAATTCTTCATTGGTTTTTATCTCTTTATCTATCTTTTCACAAGCATGAAGTACTGTTGAGTGATCTCTATGGAATTCCCTTCCAATTTTTTCTATTGTCTCTTCAGTGGTCATCTTACAAATATACATAGCTATTTGCCTTGCATTATTAATATTTGCTACTCTTTTCTTACTTTTTAAGTTATCTACAGTAAGATCGAAGTACTCTGCTACTGCTTTTTGAATCTTAGTAACATTATTGGTTATATACATCGATGAATTAAAGTCTTCTTTTAAATTTTCTTGAGCAAATTCAAGATTTATTTCCTTAGGAGAATACATAGCAGTTAATGCAAGTAATCTATTTATTGCTCCTTCCAAGTGTCTAACATCACTTTCACAGTTATTAGCAATGTAATCAAATACTTCGGGTTTTATTAAATTCCCTACTTCTGTTCCAATAACCTTATTTTTGAGGATATTTACCTTTAAATTATAGTCAGGTGGCGTTATATTAGCTTGCAATCCCCAAGCAAACCTCGTTTTCAATCTTTCCTCTAGATAATTCATGTCATCTGGTGAACTATCAGATGATAATATTATCTGTTTTCCACTATCATGCAAAAAGTTAAATGTGGTAAAAAATTCCGTCTGAGTTTTACTTGCTCCTCTAAATAACTGTATATCATCGATAATTAATACATCTATATTTCGATATTTATTCTTAAATTGCTGGATTGCTTCTAAGTTATCTTCCCCCTTTTTGTTCAATTGAGTAAAATCATTTATAAACTCATCGCATCCTACGTACAATACTGATTTGTTCGAATTTTCTTTTATGTAGTTACCAATTGCATTCATCAAGTGTGTTTTCCCTAATCCTGACTTCCCATACAAGAATAATGGATTATAAAGTTTTCCTGGTTGTTCTGCAACTGACAATGAAACAGTTTGTGCAAATCTATTAGAATCCCCTACTACAAAATTATCAAAAGTCTGCTCAGGCTTTAAATTACTTGATGTATCCTTTATTTTCGGTAAAACAAAAACTTCTGGTTCTTCTTTATATATTGGAATTTCTAATGTTTTAGCTTTGTCTTCATCACATATAATTTCAAAAGTATAGTTGTTATTACTTATACTATCGATCGTCTCTTCTATAAGATCCATATAGAATGCCGTTATATGTTTTTTTCTAAAAGTATTACCAACATTTATTATTATATGGTTTTGCGAAATGCTATCAAGCTTAATATCTTTAAACCAAGTGGTATATGAAATGTCGTTTAATTTGCTGTGTATCATATCAAGAAATTGGTCCCAAAACTCATCGTTTTTCATTCAACCACCCCGTCCCTAGTTTCTAACTAATTAAATTGTAAATCACTTTTGTCGAAAAATAAAGAAAATTGTTAATAAAATAAGTTTTCCACTAGTTATCAACATACTTTTCAACGTATTAACATCTATAATATCGTATAAAATCTAACTTTTCAACGATTTCCACAAAATAAAGAAAAATGATATAAACATATGTTAAAAAGTTATCAACTATCAACGTTGATATTGTTAATAAGTCAAAAATACTACGATAATTAAGGAAATTTATTGACTTAAAAAAAATTTTATTATATACTAACCTTGCTTTAGAGATGTGGAGGTGTGGCAAAATGAAAAGAACTTTTCAACCAAATAATCGTAAGAAGGCTAAAAAGCATGGTTTCTTTGCACGTAAAAATACTAAAATATTAAAAACTAGAAGAGCAAAAGGACGTAAGTTACTTAGCAGATAATATAAGCCACAGTTGTGGCTTTTTATTCTATTAGGAGGTTGTTCTAGTGAAAAAGTATGAAATTGTAAAAGAACATAAAGAATTTGATGAAATAATTCATAACTGTCCTTATAAAAAAAGCCAGTATTTTATTATATATTATAAGGAAAGAGAAAACTCATTTTCTAGATTCGGAATTGCAGTTGGAAAAAAGCTTGGAAATGCAGTCACAAGAAATAGAGTAAAAAGACAAGTTAGAGCATTGATTGATAACAATAAAAACCTATTTCAAAATAATAGAGATTATATTATAATAATGAAGAAGGACTTTTTAAATCTAAATTATGAACAAGCAACTAATGAATTAATTAGTCTAATGAGGAAATAGGAGATTATATGAAAAAAAAGATATTTGTATTAGTGGCTGCTGTAATGATTCTTATGACTGGATGTACTAAGACTTTAGTCGATGGTGATAAGAATAGGGTTGTTAATGAGGAAACTGGACAAAATCTGACATCCAACATATTATGTAAGCCAGAAGATAAGGATTTGGTGGATTTATATAAGAAGTATGACAAATATATGGAAGTATCTTTAGATGATTTACCAATTTGTACTGAAATGAAGCTTTATGATAAGAACCAATATGATGGGTTATGGGATCAATTTTTTGTTAGAACTTTAGCTTGGGTTATTATAGCTTTAGGTTCATTAGTAGGAAATTATGGACTTTCAGTTATTCTTATTGGTTTAGCTATTAGACTTTTGATGATGCCAGCATCAGCAAAGAGTGCTAAACAGCAAGAAAACATGAAAAATGCTCAACCAGAGATAGAAAGAATAGAAAATAAGTACAAGGACAAACAAGATAAAGAGTCGATGATGAAAAAAAGTCAAGAAACACTTATGGTTTATCAAAAATATAATATAAATCCAATGAGTAGCTGCTTAATATCATTTCTTCAATTACCATTATTCTTTGCTTTCTTAGAAGCTATTAATAGAGTACCTGCTATATTTGAGAATAATTTCTTAGTATTCCAATTAGGAACAACACCTTTTGTGGGAATAAAGAATGGTAATTATTATTATATTATCCTTATCATATTGATCGTTGTATGTACAGCATTCTCATTTAAACAAAGTATGAATTCCATGGCAGGAAGTCCTGAGCAATTAAAACAAACAAAGTTTATGATGATATTTATGTCTGTGTTTATAGGTATCGCATCAATTCAATTACCAGCAGCAATTGCGTTATATTGGGTTGTAACAAATGCCTTTAATGTAATTCAAATGATGATTATTAAGAAAAGAGGTTAGTAGCAATGAATATTGAAGTTTTTGAAGGAAAAGAAGAACAAGAAGTAATAAAGATGGGGTTAGAAACATTAAATTGTGAAGAAAACGATGTTTTGTACTATATTACTAAAACAAAAGGTGGTCTATTAAAAAAAGAAGTAATTCAAGTTCATATGACTACGCTTACTAATGTGTCAGAATTTATAAAAGAATATCTTTTAAAATTAACAAAGGATATGGGGCTTGAGGTATCTTTTGAAACAAAGATTAGAGAAAAACAAATAACTATTAAGATGTATTCTGATAATAATAAAATTTTAATAGGTAGAAATGGTCAAACTTTGCAAGCTTTAACTACTATAGTTAAGCAAGTTGTATATAATGAAATACATACTTATCCTTATATAATATTGGATGTTGAAAATTATAAGGAAAAACAAGAAAAGTATTTAGAAAGACTTGCCAAGAATGTTGCCAAAGATGTTGCTAGAACTAAGGTTGAAGTTACATTAGAAAATATGAATTCTTATGAGAGACGTATTATTCATAATTATTTAGCTGAGAATAAGGATGTTTATACTATATCTGAAGGTGAAGAACCTAATAGACATGTTATTGTAAAACCAAAAGAGGATTAATTAATCCTTTTTTTTATTTTGTGCTATAATACGCTAAGGAGGGAAGAATATGAACGAAAATATATGTGCAATATCCACTGCTTTAGGAGTAGGGGCAATCTCTATTGTAAGATGTTCTGGACCAGATGTTATAGAGATTGTGAATTCAATATTTAAAGGAAAAGATTTAACTAAAGTTGATACACATACTATCAATTATGGGCATATCTTCTCTGACGGAGAAAACATTGATGAAGTTTTAGTAAGTGTGATGAAAGCTCCTAATACATTTACTCGAGAGGATGTAGTAGAGATTAATTGTCACGGTGGGATAGCTACTACTAATAAGGTATTAGAACTTCTTATAATTAATGGATGTCGATTGGCTGAACCTGGTGAATTTAGTAAAAAAGCCTTTTTAAATGGAAGAATCGATTTGATTGAAGCGGAAGGTATTAACGATTTAATATCTAGTGAAAGTGAAGAGTCTAGAAAGTATGCTATTAGTAGAGTAGATGGTAATCTATCAAGACTTATAATAAATGAAAGAGATATATTAGTATCTTTACAAGCAGAGTTAGAAGTTAATTTTGATTTTCCGGAGGAAGCCGATAATCCAGAAGTCACAAGTGAAAAGTTAAGAGAATCTTTAACTAGCATTTTAGCTGACTTAAAGGAACTTATAGATTCTAGTAGCAATGGTAGTATTTTAAAAAATGGAATAGATGTTGCAATAGTTGGTAAACCTAATGTAGGTAAGAGTTCTATTTTAAATCACCTTTTAGATCAAAAGAAGGCAATAGTTACCGATATTGCAGGAACAACTAGGGATATAGTAGAAGGAACCATTACCATTGCAGGTATAAAAATAAATTTAATAGATACAGCTGGAATAAGACAAACAGAAGATTTAGTAGAAAAAATTGGAGTCGATAAGAGTAAAGAGATTTTATCAACTGCCGATTTAGCTATATATGTAATAAATAGTAATGAACAAATCGATGAAGAAGAACTATCATTTATAAGATCAATCGATAATGTTCAAAAGATTATATTTTTCAACAAAGATGATTTAGAAATAAACGCTGATAAGAGTTTAGTTGATGAATTCATCGTTGTAAGTGGAAATACTGTTTCAGAAAATGGATTAAAGGATTTAAAGAATAAGATTATTGAATTATTTAATATAAATGAGATAAAGGGTAAAAATTATAATTTCTTAAGCAATGCAAGACAAATTGCATTAGTTCATATGGCTTATGAATCTATACAAAATGCTATTGCAAGTGTTGATGGAGAATATCCATTAGAAATGATAGCTGTTGATATTAAAAAAGCATATGATGACTTAGGAGAAATTATTGGTGCTACTTATAAAGATGAATTGTTAGATGAATTATTTTCTAAATTCTGTTTAGGAAAATAGAGTAGAATAAACTTTGAAAAGAGAGTGAATGTCATGAAGTATGATATTATTGTAGTAGGTGGAGGTCATGCTGGATGTGAAGCCGCAGCAGCTTCAAGCAAACAAGGATTAAAAGTTGCTTTAATAAGTTCTAATATTAATAATATTGCCGATATGCCTTGTAATCCATCTATTGGTGGAACTGCTAAAGGTATAGTAGTAAGAGAAATTGATGCTCTAGGTGGATTAATGGGGAGAGTAGCAGATATTTCTCACTTACAAATAAAGATGCTTAATTCTGGTAAAGGACCAGCAGTTAAAAGTTTAAGAGCCCAAGGCGATAAGATAACTTATCCTAAGAATATGCTAAAGGAATTAAACAGTTTAGAAAATTTAGACATTATAGAAGCAATGGTTGAAGATATTCTAGTTGAAGATAAAAAAGTCAAGGGAATAGTAACTAGTGATAATAAAGAATATCTTTGTGATGCCTTAATTTTAACAACAGGAACTTATTTAAAAAGTAAGATATTAGTTGGAAGCACTAATAAAGAAGAAGGTCCACATGGCGAAAAGTGTAGTAAGCATTTAAGTGATAGATTAAGAGAATTAGGTTTTGAGATTCAAAGACTTAAGACTGGTACACCTCAAAGAATAGATCCTGAAACAGTTGATTATTCTAAGTTAACTATTGAAGAAGGAGATAAACATCCTTGGACTTTTTCATTTGATATAAAACCTCAATATGATGTTGATAAGCAAAGGAAATGTTATTTAGTATATACTAATGAAAAAACACACCAAATAATACGAGACAATTTAACCAAATCGGCGATGTATGGAGGATATGCTGAAGGAATAGGTCCACGTTATTGTCCATCTATAGAGGATAAAGTGGTTAGGTTTGCTAATAAGGAAAGACATCAATTATTTTTAGAGCCAGAAAGCGATTATTATCCTGATTTATACCTTCAAGGTTTTTCAACATCAATGCCAGAAGATGTTCAAGAGTTAATGGTTCATAGTTTGGTAGGTTTAGAAAATGCTAAGATTTTAAAATATGCCTATGCAATTGAATATGATGCAATAAATCCATTACAATTAACTCATTCTTTAGAGACTAAAGTAATCGAAAATTTATTTACTGCTGGTCAAATAAATGGAACTAGTGGTTATGAAGAAGCAGCAGGGCAAGGATTAATTGCAGGTATAAATGCTGGTTTAAAACTACGTGGAAAAGATCCATTGATATTAAAAAGGAATGAATCTTATATTGGTGTTTTAATAGATGATTTATGTACAAAAGGAACTAAAGAACCATATCGTTTATTAACTTCTAGAGCTGAATATCGTCTTATATTGAGACATGATAATGCAGATTTGCGCCTTAGAAAATATGGTTATGAAGTTGGAACGGTATCAGATGAGCAATATCAAAATTTATTAAAAAAGGAAGAATTGATTGAGCAATTAACAAACGAACTAAAAAACATAGTAATATCACCAAAGATGGTAAGTGAAGATATAAAGAATGCATTAGGTGAAGAATTAACTGTTGGTATAAGTCTTTATAATCTTTTGAAAAGACCTCAAATAAAAATTGAGTATCTAGTAGAATATTTAGATAATAATTATGATGAAGAAATATTGGAAATAGTTGAGATAGCAATTAAATATGAGGGATATATTGCTAAGACAATAAGAGAAGTTGAGAAGATGTTAAAACTTGAAAGTAAAAAAATACCAAATGATATTGATTATGATAAGGTAAATAATTTAGCAAGTGAAGCAAGACAAAAATTGAAACAAATAAGACCTCAAACAGTAGCTCAAGCAACGAGAATAAGTGGAGTAAATCCAACTGATATTTCAATATTAACGGTATATTTAAAAAAAGAATATAGTAAGGATAGTAGTAATGAATAAGGAAGTATTTTTAGAAAGTGTTAAAGCATTAGGTGTTGAATTATCTAATGAGCAGGTTGATCAACTAGAAGAATATGCTAAATATCTTTTAGAATATAATGAGCATACTAATTTAACTGCTATCAGAAATTATGATGAAGTATTACTTAAACACTTCTATGATTCATTAACAATTGTTAAAGCTATAGATTTAAATAAACAAAATAGTCTTGTCGATGTTGGAACGGGTGCAGGGTTTCCAGGTATGGTATTAAAAATTGTTTACCCTCATCTACATGTTGTATTAATCGATTCAAATAATAAAAAGGTAACATTCTTAAGAAATTTAATTGATAGATTAAAACTAACTGATATTGAAGCAATAAATGTAAGAAGTGAAGATTATGCTCATGATCATCTCGATGAATATGATATTGTAACTGCAAGAGCTGTTACAACTTTACCAGTATTAACTGAACTATGTCTTCCAATGGTAAAAATAGGTGGATATTTTATACCTATGAAAGCTAATTGTGATGAAGAGATTAATTTATCAACTGATATCATCAAAACTATAAATGGTGTAATTAAGGAAGTAATATCTTTTAACCTTCCAATAGAGGAAGCTCAAAGAACAATTATTAAAATAAAAAAGACAAATAAAACTCCAAACAATTATCCAAGAAGTTATGATAAAATTAAAAAAGCATTGAAAAAACATTCAAAATAAAGTAATATTTAATTAGATAATAAGAAAATAAAAAAGGGGAAATGTTCCATGAAGATGGAAGCACAAATAAGATTAATCAACATCGAAGATATTATTCCAAATAGATTTCAACCTAGATTAAAATTTGAAGATAGTGCATTAGAAGAACTAGCAACATCTATTCAAGAACATGGAATATTTCAACCATTAGTAGTAAGAAGATTAAATGATAAATTTGAAATAATAGCAGGAGAACGAAGATATAAAGCCGCAACAAAAGCGGGATTAAAAGCAGTTCCTTGTATCGTAACTGATATCGATGATAATGAGTCTGCAGAAGTAGCAATCATTGAAAACACTCATCGTAGAAATCTATCTGCTATCGAAGAAGCAAAAGCATATAAAAAATTATTAGATCGAAGATATATTACTCAAGATCAATTAGCTAGAAGATTAGGAATGAGTCAATCAACGTTATCTAATAAAATAAGATTGTTGTCTCTAGATGAAGCTGTTCAAAAAGCTTTAATCAATGATGAGATAAGTGAAAGACATGCTAGATGTTTATTACGTCTTACTGATAAGATGAGACAAGTCGAATTGCTTAATAGAATAATCGCTGAGAGATGGACTGTTAAACAACTAGAAGATGTCGTTACTGCAATCGTTAATAGTTACAATAAATCAGATAATTTAGGTGGTATAAATACTAATAGTAAATTAGATGTTGATATCGATAGAATTATTAACAATTCAACTGATATCGTATCAGATATTCCTTTAACAGATGATATATATTATTCATATAATTCTAGTGTTGAAGACAGATCTAATGATAAACAAAAGAAAAATTCTCTATTCTTTAATAATCTAGAGAATGAATCAGTAAATATGAATCCTAATTTAAATTTTGGATTTAATCCATTCAAAAATGAAACTATTTCTGAAACGGATGATGAAGATGAAGACTCTGATTATGACTTATTAGATTTAGAAGAAGACGATGAAGAAGAAGTTGTAGTAGAAGAAAAAGTAAAGAAGAAAGAATCTGAAGTAATTGAGTTAGAATTAGAAAAAAATGAAGATGTAATTACACAAATTAAAAAATTACTTGCTAAAGCTAAAGTAAATAGTTTAGGGGTAACTAGTGAAGAATTTAGTTTTGATGATATCTACCAATTTGTTATCAGAATAGATAAAGAGGATAAATAATTATCCTCTTTTAATTTAGATATAAGTTTTGGGTACCATCTAGGAAGTAAAATAGCGTATTTGATTTTGGATTGTATTTTCCTGATATTGGATCCATAGTTACACCAACAACTCCTTCAGGAACACTATACCAATCTGTCTCTTTATCATGAAGATAGTATTCTATCGTATCTAACCAAATATTTTTGATTATTTTTGAATATGATTTATCAACACCTTCATTATAATCATTTCCAGCCCATACTAACATCAAAGCATCTTTATTGTAACCACTTATCCAATAATCATTATCAGTAGTACCACTCTTTATAGCATACTTTCTGCTTAACTTACCATTAAGGTAAAGGATAGTTGGAGAGTTATAATCAACAAATGAGTAGTTATATGTAGCGGTCATCATTTCATTTAAAATAAATGTTAATCTATCATCTAAAGCTTGATAGGAACTATCTTTATGTTCATATAATACATTACCATTTATATCTTCAACTCTATTAATAAAATATATTTGTCCCTTCATTCCACCATTAGCAAGAGTAGTGTAAGCATTGGCATAATCTAGCATGTTAATTTCTGTAGCTCCTAAAGCAAGTGAGGGATTAGCTGGAACATCTTCATTTAACCCAGCAGTATGTAATGTATTTACAAGTTTATCTTCTCCTAAGAATAGATGTGTTTTTACAGCGTATATATTATCTGAATAACTTAGAGCAGCTGTCATACTTATCTCTTTGTTGGCATAAGTATCTCCATAGTTGGTAGGTGAATATTTTTTATCTTCAGAGAATACAAATGTTGTCTTTTCTGATTTAAACGTAGATGATGCTGTAAGACCTTGTTCTAAGGCAGCATAGTATAAAAATGGTTTTATTGTAGAACCTACTTGTCTTTTAGATTTAGTAACTCTATTATACTGACTTTTAGAATAATTTCTTCCACCAGCGAGAGCTAATACTTTGAATGTATTTGGTTCAATTACAATACTTGCAACTTGTGTATCATCATCTTTCATATGGGTGTTAATTGATTCTTCCATGGTCCTTTGAGTATCAATATCAAGATTAGTAAATATTCTAAGACCGCCAGCTTCAATCAAATCTTTTGGTATTGAATCAATACTATAAAGTTCTTCTAATACGGCATCTTGATAATACATAAGTGTCTCTAAGTTATTAGAATCATGTTTACCATAAATTTTCAAATTGTTGAAATCTAATGAGTTATAAACATTGGAATCGATTATTTCATTTTCATAAAGCATCTCTGCAACAATATTAAATCGCTTTTCGGAAGCTTCTTTATTTGCTATTGGATTATAGTTGTTTGGACTTTTGGGAATACAAGCTAACATGATAGCTTCTTCATTACTAAGCTCTTTTATATTCTTATTAAAATAATATTGAGCAGCATCTTTAACTCCATATATTCCATTTCCAAAATAGATAGTATTTAAATATCCTTCCAAGATTTCATCTTTTGTATAATGAGTTTCTAATCTAATAGTTAAGAATGCTTCATTAATTTTTCTTTCCCATGTCTGATCAAATGTTAAAAAGAGATTCTTAACATATTGTTGAGATATACTTGACGCTCCTGCTGTTATCTTACCAGCTTTAATATTATCTATCATTACTTTAATTATTCTAAGAACATCAAATCCCTTATGATAATAGAAATATTTATCTTCAGCATTGATAATATATGTTATAAATTTATCATCAATATTATCTAATGTAACCCATTCACTATTATTAGAACCTTCGTAAATTATATTGTCT
>CAMXBB010000017.1 GCA_947179265.1 uncultured Bacillota bacterium | reverse complement strand
GTTTACTTTAGCGTTAATATAATATTTGTCATTATCTAGCTTAATATTTGCTTCATTGTCATTATTAATATCATTGATTAATGACTCGATTAGATATGCTTGAGAAGAATTATTTGGCCATTCACTCATAAATTTAAAGCTCTTATTTAAATTTGGAGTTATGACATATGTTCCTTCATCATTCTTTAAAATTATTTGTTCATTATTACTTATGGTATTTTTTAGTGACACTTTATAATATTTATTATCTTTAACTCCAACTGTTATGTCATAAGTAAATTCATCTTCATTACTAATAAGTTTCATTGACCCTTGTAATTCATATGAAGATTTTTTGCTGTTATAATCTTTGAAACTTTTTAGAGCATCCTCTGTGCTATTACCACATCCTGTTAATAGAAGTATGCATAAAAGTAAGCATAACATTTTTTTCATATTACCATCTCCTAATAAAGATTATGTTAAACTTACTTTTTAATACATAAAAAGAAGATAAATTAATTATCTTCATTCAAATATATCATCTAGTTTTTCTTTTATTTGCTCTTTATTAAAAGGTTTTGCTATATATGAAACAAATCCTAAAGATGAATACTCTTCTTCAGATCCAGATAAAGCATCTGCTGTCAATGCTATTACAGGAATATTAAAACCTTCGATTTTTTGTAGCTTTTCAAACGTTACTTTACCATTCATTTGAGGCATCATTATATCCATTAGTATTAAATCATATTCATTACCAGTTTTAACCTTTTCTAAGCACTCTTCTCCACTCGTTGCAGCATCTAAAATAAATTCAAAACCATCCAAAGACTTCTTGGCAACTTTGATATTAAGAGTATTATCATCTACTATTAAGATTCTTTTGCCTCTTAGATGTTCCTTATCCATTCTTTTAAGTTTAGGTATTTTTTGTTCTAATATCTGAGTATCAGCAATAGTTTGCGGAATTTGAGCTACAAAGAGTGAACCTTTACCAAATGTACTTTGAACATTTATTTTACCACCCATCATCTCTATTAGATGTTTAGTTATAGCAAGCCCTAGTCCAGTACCTTCAGTTGTTGTATTTCTTTCAATATCTAATCTTTCAAATTTAGTGAATAATTTAGTTATATTTTCAGCCTTTATTCCTCTTCCAGTATCTCTAACACATATTATTAATACACATCTATTATCCTTATTAATACATTTTACGCTAAATTCTACTTCACCTTTTTCTGTATATTTGAAAGCATTAGAAAGTAGATTATTAATAATCTCTTTTACATGAACTTTATCACCAATTAAGGTATGTGGTATATCCTCAGCAATATTAATCTTAAACTCTATAGGTTTATCTCCTATTCTAACCGATTGAACACGAGCCAGAGATTCTGCTTCTTTTTTAAAATTATATGGAATAGATACTATTTCCATTTTTTCACTTTCAATCTTATTAATATCTAGAATATTACCAATTATTTCAAGTAATGTTTGACTAGCATTTATAATATCATTGGAATCTTCTCTTACTACTTCTGGTACTTCATTTTGATACTTTAAGATATCTTCAGAAAGACCAACAATAGCATTTAATGGAGTTCTTATCTCATGTGACATACTTGATAAGAAGTCAGACTTAGCTCTATTTGCTTTTTCAGCAGCTAATTTAGCTTCATTTAAAATTTCAATCATCTTTATATCAGGATTTTCAATAGTAAAATACATTACCAATAAAGCAAATGATATACAATAAGTTTCTGTAATTATCTCTGGATAATAAACTCTCAAGATAAGACCAATACAAAACATGATAATTAATACTAAGAAAGGAGCACTCTTCTTAAATGATTTTCGATGCTCTAAAAAATAAAGAAAATTTAATACTACAATTGATAAGAAATAGATAATTACTCCAACCATTGCTATTTCATAAGATAGACCAGCAACATCTACTACATCTGCATAATTAATGGTTTCAAGAGGAGCAATAATTATTCCTAAAACATCCAAAATAAGAACCATAAAAAATCCCAATGAGATAGCTTTCTTAGTTTTATCTTTCCATCCCAATATATTGATAATATAATTTACAAAAAGATAAGCAACTACAACTAATAAAATAAGATGTAATTTTTGCATTATAGTAACAAGTAAAGCATTAGTAGTTAACTTTGCTACTAAATAAACCAAAAAGGCATTCAGAGAGAATAATCCTCCGGATATTAAAAGACTTCCATAGATTTTTACTTCTTTACTATTGTTATTTTTCTTTGAAAAAAAGATGATAATCAAAAATAGACTTATAGTAAGAGAAGAACCTGGTAACCAAATTCCACTCATCAGTACCACCTCTATTATAAGATTATCATCTTACATACTTTTTTTCAATACTTGGCTAGTATTATAAGCTAATATGTCTCGTGCTAAAAAAGCATTTTCGCTATTAAGATTAACACGATTTAGGCAAGCAAATACTTCGTCTGCTTCAATAGGTTTTACAACACTTTCATCCTTATATTTTGTTTTTTCAATCTCTTCTATTGTATAACCATTTTCAGTATCACACATAATACTGTCAATAAACTCTTCATAAGCAGCTTGCCAGTCAGGATTTAAACTACTTCTTTTACACTTTCCATAGTTTTCCCAGATTTCATATTTTAGTCCTGCCATATCCTCTCGAAGTTTGCGGCTAATATCGACAGCATCCGATAGTTGTGCACCCTTTATGTCCATTACTTCACCGATATTAACATAATAGTTTTTAAAGAATCTACCACGATATTGCTCTATTCCTACAGGAATAATTACTGAATCAGTATGAATTGCTCTTCTTACTGCTCCTGGATGAAGTTCACCAACTGGATAAATAGGATCTAGATGCCAAGCAGCTTCTGGGAATGAAAGTTCATTTCCACCTGCTAATAAAATGTTTTTTTGTCTAACGTTTACGGTATGAGCGTCATATGGGTCATCCATCTCAAACCAGCTTACTCCATAACCACGTAATAGTAAGCCATCGAAATTTTGATAAGTCTCCCCAGGATCGCCCATGATAAACCAAGCAGCTTCACCAATTGCCTCAATGGCACTTTCAATGTCATATCTGCCAATATGAGTACAAGTATAAATCTTTGACTTTTCTGTATCCGTTCTTCTATCACCTATTACTTTTACCGTTCTCATGCTTAATAAGTGATCTATTTTTAAAATTAACCTTATTAAATGATAAGTTCTTTTTCGAATTTCTATTCCTTTGGGTGTAATATTATTTTCACACTCATATCTTCTTAAATCTTTGTGATATTGTCTTAATTCATCTAAAGCCATCTTTTTTTGTTGTATTAATGTTTTATATTCAAATTCATCCATAGTATCAATTCCCCTATTTAGCACATAAAATATGCCAATTTCGCTTGTATTCTAACATTTTTTTGCTATTTAAGCAAATTACGTATAAAAAATGTAATAATACACACAATAATAATGGTTTAGGAGGATGATTTATGAACACATTACAAAAGGTTTGTTTAGTCATTACAATTATTGGTGCTCTTAACTGGGGATTTATCGGTTTACTTGATATAAACCTAGTAACTTCAATATTTGGAGCAGAATCAATGATTTGTAGAATTATATATTCTCTAGTCGGTTTAACAGGTCTTATAAATGTTGGTATCTTATTTACCCATTTAGATGAAGATTAAAAAAGGTTCATTCTTAAATAGAATGAACCTTTTATCTTGGTAAAATTATTTCACCATCGACATATTTTATCTCTTTAGCACTAGGACTTGCATTTAATCCTGGCATTGTTATGACATTTCCAAAATATACAACGATTAATCTCGCACCATTCTTAACTTCAACATTTGTTAAGTTCATCGTATATCCACTAGGACTTCCTAATAATCGCGGATTATCGCTAATACTATATTGAGTCTTGGCAACACATATTGGATATTTATATTTATCTAAACTATTAATCTTGTTCATCATTTCAAATGAACATGTAAAACCATCAGCATGACATATATTTTTTACATATTTATCGATTTTATCATATAAATTATCCTCTAATTCATATAAAAAGTTAGTTTTAGGCTTTTCTTCTAAATTCATAACGATATTAGCAAGTTCTAGAGCACCTAATCCACCATCTTGATAAACAGTATTAATATTAAATATTACATCTAATTTTTGCGTAAAATCCTTAACAAATAATATATCTTCTTCTGAGTCATCATCAAATTTATTTAAAGATACAACAATGTTTTTGTTCATAAGTTTTAAGTTATCAACATGAACTCTTAAGTTTTCTATTCCTTTTTTTAAATCGCCATCGCCATTATATTTTAATGCTCTAATAGTTGTAACCAAAACGATTGCTGATAGATTTATCTTATTATCACGCATTAAAATATCCATAAATTTAAATCCACCAGCATCTGCTCCAAATCCCGCTTCAGTTACAACATAATCTGCTAAGTTGCTTGCTGTTGATAAAGAAATCAAAGATGAGCATCCGTGAGCAATATTCGCAAAAGGTCCACCATGCACAATAGCACCACATCCAGAACTTGTTTGAACAAGATTTGGTTTAAAAGCCTGAATAAGTAGAGAAACAAGAGCATCAGTTATACCAAGTGAATTTAAGAATATTGGTTGAAGTTGAGAATTATAACCAATAATAATACTATCTAAACGCATACGTAAATCTAATATATTCTTAGACAAGCACATGATTGCCATGAGTTCACTTGCAGCTGTTATATCAAAATGTTCCTCTCTTCCAGCTAATTTTATATTTCTTAAAGCACGATCATTCATATCCATGCATCTATTGAAAGTTACAGTAACGATATCTAATTTGTTTTCATGAAATATTTCGTTATCTATACAAGCACATATCAAATTATTAGCTTCTGTTATAGCATGAAAATCTCCAGTAAAATGTAAATTAATTTCGGCTTCTGGTAGGATTAAAGCCTTACCTCCACCAGTTGCACCACCCTTTATTCCAAAAACAGGACCCATAGATGGTTCTCTTAAACAAGCAATAGATGATTTATTTAGCATATTAATAGCATCAGAAAGTCCAATAGCAACTGTAGTCTTTCCCTCTCCATATTTAGTAGGATTAGTAGCTGTAACCAATATCGTTTTAGCTTTACCAATAGTCGTTATAGGATTTATCTTAGCCATATAATCGCCATACTGATATAAATCTTCGATTCCATAATTTTTTGCAATAGTCTTAATATTCTCCATATAATCATCTCTTTTTTAATGTCTATTATACAACAAAAAAAGAATTATTACTAATTCTTTTCAACAACATACATTTTATTATCCTTATTTATAACGATTACTTCTCCAGCTTCATCATAACCTAGATCAAATGAGTATTCCCATTTTATCTTAAATACATAGGAATCATACTCTTTATTTTCACTATTTATTTTAAATTTGCCTTTAGTATTTTCTAAGACCTCAATTGACTTTACTACTGGTAAATTTTGTGATCTTTCACCATTAGAATTATCCTCTACATACTTATATATCGTATCATCTACATTATCGATATAATTTTGTTTAATAGTTGGATAAATAAAATCAATTCCACCTACATCATACTTATTAATCTTATTCTTTATAGTATAAAGGTCGATTATAAACATCTTAGCAACACTTTCAGCATATTCATCATAATTGACTTCAGATGATTCCAAATTGACTTTTAATTTGTCAAATTCTTCACGATAAAGTTTAGTATCACTATCATCTATGAATATTCCATATCCTTTTATTTCTGATTCATTAACCTTATATACTTTTTTCTCTTCATCTTCTTTTACAGCTAATATCTTATAAGCGACAAATCCAATAAGAGATATTACAACAATAATAACTAAACAGAATAATACATATTTTTTTGTGTTACTAGCTTCTTTCACTTCATTATCTTTGTTGTCCTTCTTCTTTCCCATCAAGTATTACCCCTTTCTTTTCATTAGATTTAGCTATTAAATCATATACAATGATATCATTAGATATCTCTAAAATATCTTCAGCGTATTTTTTCTTCTCATCGATATAATTTACATCAAATGTTTCCATTCCAAATGTACGACTTTCATTCCTAGAATTGTAATAATACATCTTATCAGTTAAGAAATTACCATTAGGGAAAACGACAGTATTATCATTCTTTATTTCAAAAATATCATGTCCTAAGGCATATTCATTTTTAATACCTAACATATTAGATAAAGTTGGTAAAACATCTATCATTCCCATTGGATATGAAATAGTTCCCGTTATCTTTTTATCTTTAGTCCATAATATTAATGGTGTATTTTTAAACAATTCATGTTCATAATAATCATAGTTAATATAAGTTGGATCTTCTTCACTCTTTTGCATTCCTGTTTCAAAATCATAATTTACAAAGCTAGCAAAATCAGATCTAGAGATTTGTGCTGCATGATCACCATAGAATACAAATAAAGTCTTATCATATTCATCATGTTCTTTTACATAATCTATAAATTCTCCTAGTGTCTCATCTGCATAATGAACAGCTTTAATGTAATTTCCAATAATCGAATCTTCTAAATATGGATAGATTATCTCTTGTCCCTTTTCATCTAGCTTACCTGTATGATAAGTTACATCAAAAGAATTAGATCCTGCCAAATAATAATCATCAGCCCAAGGAGTGTGATTAGTTAATGTGATCATAGTTCCCATGTAGTTTCTATATTTTCCACTATTTACTTCTTCATCTTCGATTCTTTTAATTAAAGCTTCTGATTGCGTAAAGAATGATCTATCGGATAATCCAAGACCAATCTCTTCATCAATTGTATAATATTCTTGTGAATAGAAATCCTTATATCCTAAAGATGGATGCATCTTATTTCTGTTCCACATACTAGCTTTATTACCATGCATACTGAAAGTATAATATCCTTGATCAGCAAGTAAATTTTGAAGTGTTATATATGAACGATTATAATATGATACAAATACCGTACCACTTTGTACTGGCATTAGACTAGAAGCAAAAGTGAACTCTGTATCTGATGAGGTTCCTGTACTAACTTGAGGATAAAAGTGATCAAAATACATTGCTTCCTTAATTAACTTATTTAAGTTAGGCGTTACCTCTTTACCATTTATTTCCATATTTATTAGGAAACTCATAATACTTTCCATATGAATAGCAATTACATTATAATCTTTAAATTTATTGGTATATTTATTATCACTCTCTCGATATGGGTTAGCTTCAAAATATGCTTGGAATCTCTCCATTGCTTCCTCATATCCAAATATTGACTTCAATTTTATGTTGATTGTTTGTACCAAGTCGTTTCCTTGATATATAACTATACCAAAGCGTTTTACTACATATTCCCTGTTCCATTGCTTAGAAAATCTTGATAAATCTACTCCAGTTAATGTTGATATATTGATAAATAAGCAGATACCACCGATTATAGCAACACCAGTAAAAGCCCTCTTACCATAATCTTTATTTTCAGTAGCTTTAAAGTATTCTTTATGTTTCAAAAAGTTATATACTGCAATAAATATCAACAATAATAATACATATACAAAATTAGAAGGTCTTAATTTTTCAAATACGGCATCAGTAACTTCCCCTGTTTGCCCTAGTGACTCCAATAAAGAAAATGACACAAAACTATTAAAGAAAGCATAATAAATACTATTTATTAGATTAATCAAGGTAATAACAATCATAACTATATTCCAATAAAGAAATCTTTTCGATTGCTTTATTAAAAATCCAAGTGAACCAATTAGCAATATCATTGATAAATCAAAGAATATTGCTCCAGGATTGAATTTGTTTTCAACCATCCAAATATTACCAATAGTATAATATCTAATCAATATACAACTTAATAAAGATAATACTACATATCCAATAAATAAGTAGTTATTCTTTAAGAAATCAATAGCACCATCTTTAGCTGACTTAAATAATTCTTTATAATTCTGATTCTTTAGTTTATCTATAATCTTAGTCATATTAGTACCTTCCTACTATAAACCATTATAGCACATAATAAATAATAATTGCACTACCTTATTATATACAAGAGAAATATAAAAGAACAAGACTTTTTGATTAGCACAAAATTAGAGATATTTTAATTTTTTCCTTGCATTACTCATATTATTCTGTTATATTATTAGTGCAATGCAGGTGTGGTTCAACGGCTAGAATGCGACCTTGCCAAGGTTGAGACGAGGGTTCGATTCCCTTCACTTGCTCCAAAAGGTAAAATCGTCGCACCAAGTGACGTTAATGATTAAATCAATCTGAAATATGATTGATTTTTTTGTCGACTAAATTAGTCTAGTCAAGAAAGGTGTGATGTGTTATGATTAGTATCGTAAAAAAGAAAATCAATATGAGTGATGAACTCAGGAGGCAAATTAAATGGTCTTGCAAATTTAATAACCTCTCCTATGAAATAATAGAGGGTTACTTACGAATTGTGGAACACACAAATTTAGCATATGTGGAGCCACATAAAGTGATTATTGATAATAAGTTATACTTATTCTTCAATGAACAGAAACATTTTTACATAGGGAATTTGAAGAAGAAAATTCCATTGTCTGAATTATCAGAGTACATAGCAAGGCATTAATTGAGAGTTTATATACTCCCACTATATTGATTTATTTTGTCGTGTAAAAATCAATATATTCTAGGTGTCCTTGTTATGTGACACCTTTTTTGGTGCCTTTCACTATTCAAAAAAAAGAAAGGAGAAATGATAATTATGGATAATGAAAGGAGTATCGCAGCAGTTTATATTCGTGTCAGCACAGAGGATCAGGCACGAGAAGGATTCTCTTTAGGAGAACAAAAAGAAAAACTTTTACAACTCTGTGCATTTAAAGGTTATGAAGTATATAAAATTTATGAGGATGCAGGAATATCAGCAAAAGATATGGAACATAGACCTGCATTTCAAGAAATGTTATCTGATATGAAGAAAGGTAAAATTAACTATATTGTGGCTTACAAATTAGACAGAGTTACAAGAAGTGTTAGAGATTTGGAAGAACTTATATCTGTACTTGAACAGTATAATTGTTTCTTAGTATGTGATAGAGATGATGTTAATACCTCTACTGCTAATGGTAGATTCTTTGTCAGAATGCTTACAGTATTATCACAATTAGAAATTGAAATCGTATCAGAAAGAACTAAATTTGGCTTAAATGGAGCCATAAAATCAGGACATTTACCAGGAGTTTTAGCACTTGGTTACAAGAAAGATGGTAATAAGAAAACAATTATTGATGAAACTACTAGGCCAGTGATTGAGAGAATATTTAAGATGTATTTAGAAGGTAAAAGTTTTCAACAAATATCTAATGTTTTCAATGAAGAAGAACTTTTAAACCCAAAGAAATGGAAAGATACCACAATTCAGAAGATTATTGATAACAAAATCTATATGGGTGATTACGAGCAATTTAAGAGAATTGCAAAAAATAAGCAAATTGAGCCAGTTGTTTATATGAATGTTGTGGAGCCTATTATCTCAAGAGCAATGTGGGAAGAATGCCAATATCAGAAAGAAAAGAATCAGAGAACTTATACTAGAGATAGAGTTTATTTATTCTTTCAAAAGATAAAATGCCCTACTTGTGGTAGGATTATGAAATGCAAAGGCTCTGGTGGTAAAAAGAAAAAGTATATGTATTATAACTGTGAAAAGTGTCACTTGAATTTTAGAGAAGATAAGATTGAAGAACTACTAACAAACTTTATTTATGATATGGTTGAGTATGATATGGCAGTTAAAAAGTATTTTTTGCCTATTTTAGCAGACCATAAACCAACAAAAACTGATGACATAGATAAAGAGATGAAACAACTAGAAAAACAAAAAGAACGCATTAAAAAGGCTTATATGAGTGGCATTGTGGAGATGGAAGATTTTTCAGAAGATTATAAACTGATTGAAGATAAACTAGAGATTTTAGAACAAAAGAAAAATGAAATACTTGATTTAGATAATGTTACTTTCTCACCTCAACAATTAATGGCTGATCGTGATATTGAAAGAGAAACTTTGATAAGACTTGATACTTTAAGTAGTGTTGTAAAAACTACTTGGGAAAGTAAATCAAAAGAAGAAAAACAAGAATTTATTTCTAAATTAGTTGAATCAATTATCATAACAAAAGACAGTAAAAATGATCTTCATATTGAAAATATTAACTTTAGAAAAAGTTTTATGGATATGTTAATGAAGTTAGTTGATAAAGGAGTTTTAGATGTGTTAGTACCTTGTGAAATTGATGGTAAAGAAGATGTTATTTTAGGTACAGGCAACATATCGAATAGTCAAATACAAGAATATTTAGACAGATTAAATGAATATTATGAAACTAATTTCTATCAAATTTATGAAAAAATTGATGAAGAAACTGGCAATATTATTGGAGAGTTTACACCTAAAGAAAATGAAAAAATAATTAGAATATTACCTATATCACTTACTAAAAGCACAACAAAATCACCAATTACTAAAGATGATGTTGATACCAAATATGGTATTGTCACTTATAATCCTACTAAACCTAAAACAAAAATTATAGAAGAAAATCACAGTTATGTGACTTCTTAAAAAAGAAATGGAGAGAAAGAAATGAAATTAAATTATACAAAAGTTGGAGATTATTTATTACCAAATCTAACTATTAAAAATCAAAATTATGGAGGAATTAACAAGTATGGATACTTGAGATTAAATTATCTAAAAGAGCATAAGAAAGCTCTTTATACGAGCCTTCTTATGCAAGATAAATTAACAAATCATCTTGTTTCAGTCAGTAATGAATGTGAAAAAAGATTTAATATTTTAATGCAAAATTACAGAAAATCAGATGAAAAACTATCTGAAAAAAGTAAAGAAAATAATCAACTTGAATGGATAAAAATGATGAATAATTATAGAAATTGTGCTGAAGAAATTATCTTGAAGGAGTTAATCTATGTATGATGTTGTCTATAAGCAAGCAACGGATTTATACTCCCGCCATATAAATCCACTCTTTAGAAAGGCTAAACCTTAATTATGGCAACAACATCAATTTGGAGTATTAAAAATAATTTAAAACAATCAATAAATTATATCATCAATCCAGAGAAAACTATAAATGAAGATTATGGGAAAGATAGCTACAATTATTTAGAATTATTTCCTAATAAAGATTATAATTTTAAGAATGAAAAGACACATTATGTAAGCTGTTTAAATTGCTCAGAAATTGATCCGTATCAAGATATGAAATTTACTAAAGAGAGATATTTTAAAACAGATGGTATTCTTGCCTTCCATGCATATCAATCTTTTAAGGAGGGAGAAGTTACTGCAGATGTTGCTCATGAGATTGGAGTTAAGTTTGCAGAGGAAATGTTTAAAGATTATGAAGTGGTTGTTGCTACTCATCAAAATACCAATCACATTCACAATCACTTCATAATAAATTCTGTTTCATTTAAGACAGGAAAGAAATATAATAACAATCGTGCTAATCTAGCAAAGTTAAGGCAGATATCAGATTCATTATGTGAAGAATATAGATTAAGTATTCTAGATGAGGATATTAGTTATAAGAATACTTATAAAAACAAAGTAACAGACAACGATTATTATAAAATGCTTAAAGATGATTTAGATAACATTATCAGTTATTCAGTTACAATAAAACAAGTTATAGATAGAATGAAATTATTAGGATATCAATGTTATTCTAGTAATGATATAATAACAATTTATAGAGATGGGTATGACAAAGTTAGAATAGAAAAGGCATTTGGTAGTGATTATACAAAAGATAGAATTAATGAAAGACTATATTCATCAAGACAAATAGTCTTTAAACCAATTCCACAAAAATCTATTTTTCAAGAATATTTATCAAAAACAAATAGTCATCATAAAGGGATTTATGGGTTATTTCTATATTACTGCTATTTATTAAAAGTTTTTCCGAAGGAACATCCAAAACAATACCTTCCTTATTCCATAAGACAAGAAATTAAAAAACTAGATTCATTTTCAGAACAAACTAGATTTATGGTAGAGAATAAAATTGAAGCAAAAGAGGATTTAGAAGAATTTGCTAAAAATAACTATGAAGAATATAGAAATCTTATGGGTAAAAGAGAAAATCTTTGGAAAAAATACAATAGAGCAAAAACTGAAGAAAAACAAACTGAATTACTTACTGAAATAAATGATATTCAGCCAAAAATCAAAGAACTTCGCATGTATGATAATTATTGTAAAGAAATTAGAAAAAGATCAGAGTCTATACAATGTAATCTTAATAACTTTGATAAAGATATTCAAAAAGAAAAAGACAATTCTAGGTCATTATGACTTGAAATTGTCTTTTAATTTCTTTTTCCTCTATTATGTCTTCGTTGCACCATAAATTTCCATATTTTTCTAAATTCCAATACTGTACCTTTTGGAATTTTTAAATAGTCAATGAAAATTTCTTTATCAATTATCTCCAACAATTCTTCCATATTGTCCTTACCTCTAATTTTTTCATCTATTATTTTTAGA